>DRLG01000109.1 GCA_011053135.1 Chromatiales bacterium | reverse complement strand
TTTCGGCGTTTGGCGCGGGTGTAGCGCAGGCCTATAAAGATTTCTAACGGTCTAAACATTGCGGCATTAAAGCATAACTGGCCGTTAAAATAAGTAAATTATTCTGAGATCTCTGCGCGATTCATATTTCCCGTTCCAGCGAGATAAAAATGAACCGTGCAGCGGATCATCATCTGGAAAAATGGTCGGGGCGAGAGGATTCGAACCTCCGACCACCGGCACCCCATGCCGGTGCGCTACCAGGCTGCGCTACGCCCCGAGTGTACTACTGGTTGACTGCCTTTCAGTGAGCTGAAAGCGACAGACAGATATTGCGGACTGACTATTTAGATCTTTATTTGATGAGCGTTAAAACTTCTTCAAGCTCTTTGCGTACTTCACGAACCAGCTGACGGCTACGGCTATTGTCACTCTTCATCTCAGTTCCCGAAAGCTTCTGACGCGCCCCACCGATGGTGAAACCGTCATCATACAGCAGACCACGAATCTGGCGCACTAACATCACATCCTGACGCTGATAATAGCGGCGGTTACCACGTCGCTTCACCGGGTTAAGGTGTGGAAACTCCTGTTCCCAGTAGCGAAGTACATGCGGTTTTACGCCACACAGTTCACTGACTTCACCGATCGTAAAATATCGTTTCCCGGGAATCGGGGGAAGTTCACTATTGCTGCTGGGTTCCAGCATGGGCCTCTACTCTTGCTTTTAGTTTCTGTCCTGGGTGGAAAGTGACCACGCGGCGTGCGGTGATTGGAATCTCTTCACCTGTTTTTGGATTTCTACCTGGTCGCTGGCTTTTATCTCGCAGGTTGAAGTTTCCAAATCCCGAAAGCTTGACCTGCTTTCCTGACGTCAGTGCTCTACGCACCTCTTCGAAAAACATCTCAACCAGGTCTTTTGCCTCCCGTTTGTTGAGCCCAAACTCCTCAAACAGTCTCTCTGCCATATCCGCTTTTGTTAGCGCCATAATTTTTATTCTCGCCGTAGTTCTATTCTCTCAATGTCGCCCCAAGGTTTTTATTGAGTGATGACAGCACCCCCACTACAACGCTGTCAATTTCAGTATCCGTTAGAGTGCGTGAAAATTCCTGTAAGGTCAACCCTAATGCAACACTTTTTCTTCCTGAATCAACACCTTTGCCCTGATACAGATCAAATAACTGCAACTCCTGTAAACGCTCTCCGGCGGCAATTTTAATGCAATCACGTATACTCTGCGAGGATACATTTTCATCGACAATCACGGCAATATCGCGGCGAACTGCGGGGAATTTAGAGAGCTCGTAAAAAACCGGCAAGGCCCTTCTGGCCACCGCATCATAGCTGACCTCAAATAGAAAGGCGTCGCCATCCAGCCCCATTTTGTGAGCAATTTCAGGGTGTAACTGGCCCATATAACCACAAATCACGCCATCTTTATCACAAATAGCTGCCGACTGGCCGGGGTGGAGTGCAGGGTGCGCCTCTGCGTTGAAGGTAAACCTCTGCCCAGCGGCAAGCGCTAGCAGTGCTTCAACGTCGCCTTTGAGATCAAAAAAATCGGCCTCTCGCCTCTTTTCACCCCATTGTGGTTCCAGATGAGTCCCACAGATCACGCCAGAAATTACTTTTTCCTCTTTTCGATCATTTAGTTGGCCGCAAAACCTCACACCAATCTCGAACAGGCGAATACGTTTCTGCTGGCGATTCTGGTTATAGCTTAATGCCTGAAGCAGGCCGGTCCAGAGCGTTGAGCGCATCACTGACATTTCAGCCGAAATAGGGTTGGCCAGTTTGATAGCGGTGAGATCGGGGTTCAGTCGCGACTGCTGCGCCTCATCCACGAAGCTGTAGGTGATCACCTCCTGATAGCCGCGATCAACAAAACGCTGGCGAATCTGTTGCGGGGTCACTTCTGTTTCGGACGCTGCGTTTATCTGCAGGCGCGCGACGGGTGGGATGCTCGGAATGTTGTCATACCCCACAATGCGTGCCACCTCTTCAACCAGATCCGCTTCAATCGAGATATCGAAGCGAAACGACGGCGCTGTAGCGCACCATTCACCATCTGTCGGGCACTCAACCCTCATCCCCAGGCGATTCAGAATCTCGCTCACATCCTCTTCCGCCAGCTCAATTCCAAGCATCCGTTTAAGGCGTGAAGCTCGCAGGGTAACAGCTGTTCGTTTCGGTAGCTGGCCCTCATTAACCACTTCAGTCACAGGCCCGACATCACCGCCGACAATCCACTGCAGTAGCTGTGTGGCACGCTCCATTGCGCGGCGCGGCAGCTGGTAATCAACCCCGCGCTCAAAACGGTGCGACGAGTCTGTGTGCAGCCCGTAGCGACGCGCCTTGCCTGCAATCACATCGGGATCAAAAAAGGCGCTCTCTAAAAAGAGATCAACCGTCTCATCTTCCACCGCACTATCACTACCACCCATCACACCTGCCAGCGCTAGCGCGCCATTCTGGTCGGCAATCACCAGCGTATCTTCGCTGAGTTTAATAGTCTCGTCGTTTAATAATTTGATCGACTCGCCACTCTTTGCCTGGCGAACTTCGATACCACCAGAGAGTTTATTAAGTGCGAAGGCGTGCATCGGCTGCCCCAGCTCAAGCATCACATAGTTAGTTACATCGACAACCGGACTAATAGCACGCACTCCACTGCGGCGTAGACGCTCCTGCATCCAGATCGGTGTGGCAGCCTTTGGGTTGATCCCTTTAATGACCCGACCAAGATAACGCGGGCAGGCCGCTGTAGCTGTTACTTTAACTGGGAACTGCTCATCGATCGTTGTCTCAACCGCTTCCGTTGCAATCTCGTTTAACCCGCAACGATTAAACACAGCCACTTCACGTGCAATGCCGGAGATGCTCAGACAATCACTACGATTTGGGGTAAGACCTAGCTCCAGCGTCACATCATCCAGCTGTAGATAGTCACGGATATTGGCCCCGATAGTGGCGTCAGCTGGCAGCGGCATCAACCCATCGGCACTCTCAGCAAGCCCTATCTCCTGTTCAGAACAGAGCATCCCCATCGAAGCCACACCGCGAAGCTTCGCCTTCTTAATCTTAAAACCGCCCGGCAGCAGAGCCCCCACACATGCCGTTGGTACGCGCATGCCTGCATGAACATTTCTTGCACCACAGACGATCTGCAACGGCGTATCCTGAGCAACATCCACCTGGCAGATCTGTAATTTATCTGCCTCTGGATGCGCCTCAACGGAGAGCACTTCGCCCACCACCACGCCACTAAAATCTTCCGCAACCGGCGACACCGCATCGACCTCAAGCCCGGCCATGGTGAGCTGTTTTGAAAGCGTTTCGATTGAGATCTCGGGGTTTACCCACTCTCTTAGCCACTGGACACTAAATTTCATATCAATTCAGGGGAAAGCTGCAAGGGAAAAGAGCAAAGATAAACTGCGTTTACCTCTTCCCTTTTCTCTTTTGCCTCTCCCCTTTCCCCTTATTTTTAATTAATTAAATTGACTGAGAAAACGCAGATCGTTTTCAAAAAAGAGGCGTAGGTCATTAACGCCATAACGCAGCATCGTCATCCGTTCAACCCCCATGCCAAAGGCAAAGCCGGTATATTGCTCATTATCAAAGCCGATATTGTCGAACACCTCTGGATGAATCATGCCGCACCCCATCACCTCCAGCCAGCCGGTGTGGCTACAGACACGACACCCCTTACCTCCGCAGATCACACATTGAATATCGACCTCGGCTGATGGCTCAGTAAAAGGAAAATATGAAGGCCTGAAACGAACCGCCAACTCTTTTTCAAAAAAGGTCTGCAGGAAATCACTCAACACACCGCGAAGGTCTGCAAAGCTGACATCTTCATCCACCATAAACCCTTCAACCTGATGAAACATCGGCGTATGGGTCACATCCGAGTCGCAACGATAGACTCGTCCCGGTGCAATCACGCGCAGTGGCGGGCGGTTATTTTTCATGGCCCGCACCTGCACCGGAGAAGTATGGGTGCGCAGCAGTGTATGGGGATCGAAATAAAAAGTATCATGCATGGCGCGGGCTGGATGGTTGGCAGGGATATTCAGCGCTTCGAAGTTGTGATAGTCATCCTCAATCTCTGGCCCTTCGGCCACCGAAAAACCAAGCGTAGCAAAAAAGGATTCGATGCGATCCATTGTTCTTGTGACTGGGTGAACACCACCGGGCATCAGCCCTCGTCCCGGCAACGTCACATCTACCGTCTCTTTTAGCAGACGCTCATTGAGGGCGGCCGTTTCCAGCAACGCGGTGCGCGCTTCAATCGCTTTCTGGAGCTGCTGCTTGGCAATATTAACTTTCTGCCCCGCTTTTGGGCGCTCTTCATGCGGCAGTGCTTTCAGCCCCTTCAGAACGCCGGTCAATACCCCTTTTTTACCGAGATAGTGAACACGTAACTGCTCTAGCTCTACTAAGCTCTCTACGCTTGCGAGCGACTTTTCAGCCTCTAATACCAGTGTTTCCAGTTCCTGCACAACTTACATCCTGCTTAATTCAAATAGGAGATCAATCTCTGTCGGCACCAACAAAAAAGGGGAAAGGCATAGACCTTTCCCCCTCTCTGTTCGTCCTTAAACCAGGTATGAGTTCATACCCGATGTTAAAAACGGTGTTGCTATCAGTATTAGAGGTTGGCCTTTGCTTTTTCTGCAATGGCAGCAAATGCAACCTTATCAAATACCGCTAAATCAGCAAGCACCTTACGATCAATCTCGATCGCCGCTTTCTTCAGCCCATTAATCAAACGACTGTAGGAGAGACCACACTCTCTGGCTGCAGCATTGATACGGACAATCCAGAGCGCACGGAACTGACGCTTTCTCTGACGGCGATCACGATAAGCGTACTGACCCGCTTTGGTAACGGCTTGCACGGCAACACGATAGACATTTTTACGGCGTCCACGGTAGCCTTTCGCCTGCTTAATAATTTTTTTGTGTCTGGCGTGAGCGGTGACACCACGTTTTACTCTAGGCATAACTAATCACTCCTCGCTTAACTGTAAGGCAACATACGGCTGACCATTCTGCTATCAGCCTGACAAATAATGGTACCGATACGTAGCTGACGCTTACGTTTGGTGCTCTTTTTCGTCAAAATATGACTACGGTGTGATTGTCCGCGCTTGAAGGAACCAGACGCCGTGCGCTTGAAACGCTTGGCAGCTCCGCTGTGACTCTTGATCTTTGGCATTACTTAACTAACTC
>DRLG01000108.1 GCA_011053135.1 Chromatiales bacterium | reverse complement strand
CTGAAACAACTAGCAAGGCAACCGCTGCTGCGAAAACGACTAAAAAGAGAGCTGTTCGTGCTAAAAAGGGACAGAAAAAAGCAGCAGTACCAAGTTTTGCATCATGCCGGGTATGGCCTGATTAATTTGCACAAACCATGTTAGTTATTATCTAGTTATATTAATACTAAGGGTTGTCTGTTTAAGCCGCTATTTCAGACAGGGCTGGTTGATGACAACCATATTGGTTATGAGTAATCGGAGATTTAAGGCATGAGTCTGAGTAGTTTGTTGCTACCAGCAGTGTTGTTTTTTGCACTGGGTGTGATTGCAAAATTGATTAAATCAGATCTGCGCTTCCCGCCTGATCTGGCGAAAGTTCTCTCTATCTACCTACTGATGGCCATTGGCCTGCATGGCGGTTATGAGTTGGCCAAGGCTGACATCATGATCGCATTTCAATCGATCATCTGGGCGCTGATATTAGGTTTTACCTTGCCTATTGTCGGATACCTTGGGCTAGTCGCCACGCGCAAAGTTAATCCGCTGGATGCCGCGGCTATTTCTGCGCACTATGGCTCTGTTAGCGCAGGGACATTTCTAACAGCGATTGCCTACCTGGATAACTTAAGTATTCAATACGAGACTTATCCACTCATCATGCTGGCGGTGATGGAATCACCGGCTATTGTTGTCGGTCTGATTCTGGCAGCCAAAGCACGCCACACAGTTGCGGCACGCAATGGCGCCACAAATACAGCATCTAAAAACAGTAATGAGCAGGGTGATTTTAAGGAGATGCTGCGCGATGCTTTTACCAATGGCAGTGTGGTGATCCTTATTGGCTCTATGATTATAGGCGCTATTGCTCAGCCTTCGGGGATGGAAAAATTAAAGCCATTCATCGACGATATCTTTATGGGTGTGCTGTGTCTCTTCCTGTTTGATATGGGGATGGTGGCTGCACGCCGTATAGGCGACTTCAAGAAAGTAGGGGTTATGTTAGCGGCATTTGGCGTCGTCATGCCGCTTGTCGGCGGGGTTATCGGTGTCTATGTCGGTGCCAGCATGTTAGATTTTTCAGTGGGTGGCGCAACATTAGTAGGTGTTCTGGGGGCGAGTGCTTCTTATATTGCCGTACCGCCCGCTATGCGACTTGCCATACCGGAGGCTAATCCTTCGTTCTACCTGACGTTGTCGTTAGGTATCACCTTCCCTTTTAATGTGATTGTTGGCATACCGCTCTATCATAGTATGGCTCAAGCGATTGTGGCATGATGTTTACGTCATTCTGACTTCATAATGGAGAGGTAGTGTCAATGGTATCGCTTTACTCTGAAAAAATGCTCAACATTATTTCTAATGATTCATTAGAAGAAAAACTGGTCTGTATGTTTAAGAAGTACGGGGTGAACGGTTACACCGTTGTACAGGCGCGCGGTGAAGGTTCTTCCGGGCAGGTTTCAGATATGTCTGGTTTTGATGCCAACATTGTTGTTAAGGTGATTCTCCCTGAGTCAAAAATACAGGTGATACTGGAGAGCATCGAACGTAAAATCAAAAAAGGCTATCATTTGACCGTATATATCACCGATATTAAAGTGATTACTCCCGAAAAATTTGAAAAAACGGCCAGTTAATGTTTTGCCTTTGCTTCATTCAGCAGGCGAGTGGTGGTGGTTATGCCTGAGAGTGACGCCAGATTCAAAGCGGGTATGCCTGAATATCTGATTCGTCATACGACGTTTCGTCAGATGCAGATCTTTGAATCAATTGTTCGACTGCGTAGCTTTACCCGTGCTGCTGAGGAGTTGTTTCTTTCCCAGCCGACAGTCTCTACCCAGCTTAAAAAGCTGACCAATGTGATGGATATCCCGCTTTTAGACCAGTCGGGAAAACAGCTTAAACCGACGAAGGCTGGCGAGGAGCTGTATCGTGCCATTCGCCAGATTTTTGATTCACTGTCTGACCTCGATTCACGCATAGCAGGCCTAAAGGGGATGCATCAAGGGCGTTTGCATCTTGCCGTGATTACGACAGCAAAGTACTTTGCCCCGGAAATTCTGGGTGACTTTTCGCGTCAATATCCAGGTATTGATATCTCGCTTAAGGTCTGCAACCGAGAGCGTATGTTTGAACGTATCGCGAATAATGAGGATGATATCTATATACTAGGTCGTCCTCCTAAAAAGGAGCTTAATTTACAGACGTACCCCTTTGCACCTAACCCATTGGTGGTGCTGGCGGCACGGACCCATCCGCTCTACAGTGAATCCAATATCAGCCTTGAACGGCTCGCACAGGAACCGCTTATCTCGCGTGAGGCAGGGTCTGGCATCAGAGATACCACCATGCGGCTGTTCCACGAGCATGGATTAGAAGTTAATGTCCGTATGGAACTGGGCAGTAATGAGGCGATAAAACATACCGTGCTGGCTGGGCTGGGGGTGGCCGTCCTCTCTTTGCATACGTTAAGCCTGGAGGGCGCCAATGGCCCTGTTGGTATGCTCGATGTTGTGGGCTTTCCGATAGAGCGGAAGTGGTACCTGGCGCATGCAAAAGATAAAGAGCTGTCGCTTATCGCAAAAGAGTTTCTGGAGTTTGCAAAAGAGAGTGGGCCTGTTATTAGTGAAAAAATGAAAAAGATGCGAGATGAATTTGCAGAGCAACACAGAAACATGCGGAAAGCAGGCAACAAGAATGGCTGATCTTGCATTGATTAAGGTTATAGGGCCTGGTAACAGATAAATATGATCAAGTTACGCACATATGTTTTTATTGATTCATTGCAGCCGCAGTTAGCGGCCTATATGGCGACGGTATCCCAGGGGTTTTTGCCTGTCCCAGGTGACGCCTGTCTATGGATGGAAGTGGCGCCGGGCATGGCAATACACCGCTTGACAGATGTTGCGTTAAAAGCAACAAGGGTACACCTTGGACAGCAGGTGGTTGAGCGTGCATTTGGTTCGATGGTTTTCCATCACCGTGATCAGAGTGATGTGGAAGAGGCTGGACGGGCGGTGTTGCACTCCTTAAGGACACGAGAGGATGAGCGACAGAAGTGCCGAGTTGCATGGAGTGAAATTGTACGTGCGATTACACCAGACCATTCAGTGCTGATTAATCGTCAGGATCGTCGTGGTTCAATGATTCTTCCCGGGCAGAGTATGTTCATCCTTGAAACGGAGCCTGCCGGTTACATTGTTTATGCGGCCAATGAAGCAGAAAAGGCGGCCAACATAACACTGGT
>DRLG01000107.1 GCA_011053135.1 Chromatiales bacterium | reverse complement strand
TGTGTTGATAAATGGATCGGTGCCGACAACCGCCCTGCGCTTGGTGGAACCTGCCTGAACGTGGGTTGCATCCCCTCCAAGGCGCTGCTGGAATCATCTGCTCATTATGAAGATATCAGTCACTCCTTTGGTGAACACGGTATTACAGCGAGTGGTGTTGCACTCGATCTGGCGCAGATGATGGCGCGCAAAGATAAGGTGGTAAATGACCTCACACAGGGAATCGCCGGGCTCTTTAAAGCCAATGGTGTTGAGTGGCATCAGGGGCGTGGCAAGCTGTTGCCAAAACAGCAGGTGGAGGTCACCGCGCATGACGGCAAACAGAGCGTGCTTGAGGCGACACACGTCATCCTCGCGCCGGGTTCTAGCTCCGTTGAGATCGCTGCGGCACCTTTAGCAGAAGGGGTGATTGTCGACTCATCCGGCGCATTAGCATTTGATGAAGTTCCTAAGCGCTTAGGTGTGATTGGTGCCGGGGTGATCGGTCTGGAGCTGGGCAGTGTCTGGCGCCGCCTCGGTTCTAAAGTGGTGCTGCTGGAGGCGCAGGACTCTTTTCTGGGCGCGGCCGATGAACAGATTGCCAAAGAGGCGCTGCGTCAGTTCAAACATCAGGGGCTTGATATTCGCCTCGGTGCGCGCGTCACCTCATGCGAGATGGGCGAGAAGGGTGTTGCCGTTCAATATCAGGATGCAGAGGGTGAGCATGCGGAAACGGTCGATAAACTAATCGTTGCTGTTGGACGAAGGCCCAACACAGAGGGGCTTGCCGCAGATGAAGTTGGTCTGCTGCTGGATGAATGGGGCTTTATTCATGTCAATGAGCAGTGTCGTACCAACCAGCCGTCGGTATATGCGATTGGTGATGCCGTGCGCGGCCCGATGCTGGCACATAAAGGTTCAGAAGAGGGGGTGATGGTCGCTGAGGTGATCGCCGGCCAGAAGGCTGAGATCAATTACGACACCATCCCCTCGGTTATCTATACCCACCCGGAAATCGCGTGGGCCGGGATCACAGAGCAGGCACTCAAAGCCGCAGGCAGGGATTATAATGTGGGCACCTTTCCCTTTGCGGCCAGTGGCCGTGCGCGCGCCGCCGGCGATAGTAGCGGCATGGTCAAGGTGATCGCAGATGCAGTGACCGACCGGGTGCTGGGCGTTCATATCATTGGCGCACACTGTTCAGAACTTATTGCGCAGGCAGTGATCGCGATGGAGATGGGGGCGAGTAGTGAAGATCTGGCGATGACAGTCTTTGCCCACCCAACGCTGTCCGAGTCGATCCACGAAGCGGCTCTCGCCGTTGATGGGCGCGCGATTCATATCCCTAACAGGAAAAAACGTTAATAGATTCACCGCTACTGGACTCTCCCTGAAGGGACGCCCTGCGGTCGCGCCCAGCACCGGAATAACAGCTGAATAATAGAGATGATAGTTAATTAAGGAATCGATCCATGAATCTACATGAATACCAGGCCAAAGCACTGTTTGCAGAGTATGGCATTGCTGTTCCCAATAACCGAGTCATTGATAATGCTGACGCAGCAGATGAAGCGCTCAATGCTTTAGGTGGAACTCGCTGGGTGGTCAAGGCGCAGGTACATGCAGGTGGTCGCGGTAAGGCGGGTGGCGTTAAAATTACCGATAGTAAGGCTGAGGTGGTTGATGCAGTCAGGTCGATGCTCGGTACCAGCCTGGTCACTTTTCAGACCGATGCCAAAGGTCAGCCGATCAATCAGGTAATGATTGAAACCCCATGTGATATCGAGCGGGAGCTATACCTTGGAATGGTCGTTGATCGCTCATTGAAGTGTGTCACGGTAATGGCCTCCACCGAAGGGGGAATGGAGATCGAAAAAGTTGCCGAAGAGAGCCCTGAAAAGATCCTTAAAATATCTGTCCACCCGATGGGTGACGTGCTCCCCTATCAGGGGCGCAAGCTCGCCTTCGGCCTTGGTCTTGAAGGTAAGCAGATTGGCCAGTTTGTGAAGATGCTCACTGCACTGGTGCGCCTGTTTAAAGAGAAAGATCTGAGCCTGATGGAGATCAACCCGTTAGTGGTCACAAAAACAGGCGAGATCCTCTGTCTGGATGGCAAGATCAATATCGATGACAATGCGCTCTACCGCCATAAAGAGTTGCAGGCGCTACGTGACACCACCCAGGAAGATGCGCGTGAAGCACATGCGAGCGAGTGGGATCTTAATTATATTGCACTCGATGGCAACATCGGCTGCATGGTCAACGGTGCCGGGCTTGCGATGGCAACGATGGATCTGATCAAACTACAGGGCGGTGAACCCGCTAATTTTCTGGATGTCGGTGGCACCGCAGACAAAGAGCGTGTTGCCGAAGCGTTTAAGATTATTCTGTCGGATGACAAGGTCAAAGGGGTGCTGGTCAATATCTTTGGAGGTATCGTGCGTTGTGACATGATCGCCGAAGGGGTGATCGGTGCGATCAAGGAGGTTGGTATTCAGGTGCCGGTCGTAGTGCATCTCGAAGGAAACAACGCTGCGCGCGGGCTTGAACTGCTGGAAGAAAGTGGGCTGGATATTATTGCGGCCAAAGGGCTGAAAGAGTCGGCAACTAAAATTGTTGAAGCGGTTACTGCTGCGAATTAATCGAATGGTTGGGGTCAGAGTAAGCGTACTCAAACCCCGTTAAAATCTATGGCT
>DRLG01000106.1 GCA_011053135.1 Chromatiales bacterium | reverse complement strand
TAATCACCGTCGGGCGGATCGCCTCATGCGCCTCCTGGGCGTTTTTTGATTTTGTCCTGTAGGTTTTTGGCTCTTTCGGCAGGTTCTCCTTGCCGTAGCGTTCGCTGATCAGTTCGCGCAGCTGCTCGACCGCCTCGGTCGCCAGGTTGACCGAATCGGTACGCATATAGCTGATCAGGCCGATCGCTTCGTCACCGATATCGATCCCTTCGTAGAGCTGCTGCGCGGTACGCATGGTGCGCTGGGCGGTAAAACCGATCTTGCGCGACGCCTCCTGTTGCAGGGTCGAGGTGGTGAACGGCGCGGCAGGGTTGCGGCGGCGCTGTTTCTTTTCGACCTTTTCAACGGTCAGTTTGCCAGCGGCCGCTTTGTCGATCGCCTTCTGGGCTTTGGTCGCCGTCTTTTCATCGGTGATGCTGAATTGCTCTAGCTTCTCGCCTTTATAGTGGGTCAGTTTTGCGCTGAAGAGATCCTTTTTATTCGCTTTAAGATCGGACTCCATCGTCCAGTATTCGCGCCGTTCAAAACGTTCGATCTCATCTTCGCGTTCAGCGATCATGCGCAGGGCCGGGCTCTGCACGCGCCCTGCGGAGAGGCCGCGCCGGATCTTTTTCCATAGCAGCGGTGAGAGGTTAAAGCCGACGAGATAGTCGAGCGCACGCCGCGCCTGCTGTGCATTGACCATGTCGGTCGAGAGCTCACGTGGATTGGCGACCGCTTCGTTGACCGCCTTTTTCGTGATCTCATTGAAGGCGATGCGGTAGACCCGCTTATCTTTGAGTAACTTTTTCTTTTTCAGAATTTCGAGCAGGTGCCACGAAATTGCTTCGCCCTCTCTGTCCGGATCGGTTGCGAGATAGAGGGCGTCAGCTTTCTTGAGTGCCTTGATGATGGCGTCGGTATGGCGGGCGTTTTTTTCGATGATCTGATATTTCATCGCAAAGTCGTTGTCAGGGTCGACCGCCCCCTCTTTGGGGAGCAGGTCTCTCACATGGCCGTAGGAGGCGAGGATCTCAAAATCCTTTCCCAGGTATTTTTTAAGTGTCTTTGATTTAGCCGGTGATTCGACGATAACAAGGTTTTTGCTCATTCAGAGACCATGAATTTTATGATGATTTTTCAGTGATAAATGTGATTTAAAGCGCCGGGCGCAAGCTTATTCCGGTTAGCGGCACATCTTCGTGTGTGATTAGCGGTGCCTTTAGTGCAGAGTGGTTTCCATGCCGTCGAAGACGATATCCTCAACCCAGCTGTAGGCAGCCTCCTGCCCCGGTTGATTGAAGAGCACCATTAACACGATCCATTTCAGATCATCGAGATCAGTAGTGCTGGTTTCAAGTGCCAGTGCGCGATCAATGATCAGTTCGCGGGTGATGGGTGTCAGGACATTGGTCTGTTCGAGAAAAAGTAGAAAGCCTCGGCTTTCAGTCTCGAGTCGTTCAAGTTCGTCAGCACTATAGATGCGCATTGTGCCGGGGGTAGAGAGGATCTCTTTCAATCCAAACGCCCCCGCCTCCCGCTGCTCTGACAGATCCTCCAGCCAGCGAAACGCCTTGCCTATCTCGCCCTGGGAGAAACCGGCCTCTTCGAGGCGCATCTTTAATGAATCATGGTCTGGGCTGACTTCTGACTCTTCATTTATATAGTGCTCGAAGAGATACATCAGCACATCCAGCATGTTTTCTTTCATCAAATAAGTCCTTGGTTCCCCGTTTTGATCCCATTGCGCAGGTAGTGGCCGCCGGGGGTGGTTTTTACGTAATTCTGCAGTTCCAGTACGAGAAGGATGGAGGAAACTTCCTCAGCAGTCAATCCGGTGCGTTCAACCAGGGTGTCGATGGAGCTCGGATCGAATCCAAGGTGGGTAAAAACCTTCTGCTCGTTATGGTCAAGTGGTCTGGCGAAAAGAGGCTGGGTTGTGGACGCTTCAGTGGCGGCCTTAACCTGCCTGATCGCCCCTAGCTCTTCAATAATATCCTGAGTGTTTTCAACGAGTTTTGCTCCATCCCGGAGTAGTGCATGGCACCCTCGGGCGAGTGGGTTGTGGATGGAGCCGGGGATAGCAAAGACCTCGCGCCCCTGCTCCAGGGCGCTGTGCGCAGTGATAAGGGAGCCGCTACGCAGCGCGGCCTCGGTGACCAGCACCCCCATGCTCATCCCGCTGATAATGCGGTTGCGGCGTGGAAAGTTTTCGGCGAGCGGCGGGGTGCCGATGGGGAATTCGGTCACGAGCGCGCCATTTTGAAGGATTTGATCGGCCAGTGCGCGGTTACTGCGAGGGTAGCGGTGGTCTGGGCCGGTGCCCATCACTGCAATTGTGGCGCCGCTATCAGCAGCCAGCGCGCCGCGATGGGCAGCGGTATCGACCCCAAGAGCGAGGCCGCTGGTGACGGTATAACCGCTGCGAGTGAGCTCACGCGCGAAGGTGAAGGTGTTTTCAGTGCCGTCCGGGCCGGGGTTTCGGCTGCCGACGATCGCGATCTGCTGTCGCGAGAGTAGCGTGACATCGCCCTGGATAAAGAGGAGTGGCGGTGGGTCGTTGATCGCTTTTAGCAGGAGAGGGTAGCGCGGGTCTCTGCAGGTGATGATGTGGTTGCCGCATTGCTGTTGCCAGCGCAGCTGTTTCTCAACCTGCTTCCAGTCGGGGGTGGCGAGACGTGCCACGACACTGCCGGGGATCATTCTGGCCGCGATCAGTTGCTGGGGCGTGCTCTCCAGAATGTCGCGCGGGGAGCCGATGCGAGCCAGTAGCGCCTGAAAGCGGCGCGTGCCGATGCCGGGGGTGAGCAGCAGTGCCAGCCACTGGGCGAGCTCATCTTCTGTGGCAGAAAATCCTTTTTCTGGTCCCATAGGTCGAGATTATGTTGCCGCGCGAACTGCTCCGTGTCCGCGTTTCTCCTGGTTGTGAGGTTAGCCCTGTTTCGTGATCAGGGGTTTCTCACCATATCATAGAGGCGAATGTCGCGCGACGCCTCCATCACCAGCGCGTAGCTGAAGCGCTCCAGTGTCCGTACCACCATCAGGGTGCCCGCCTTTTCATCTGGCAGTTGAACCTTTTTGCGGGTAATGGGGTCGCGTACCACATCTCCCTGCTGGAAAACGGAGAGAATATTGCCGGTTTTAAGGCCGTCACTAGTACCAATGTTGATCACGGCGATCTGGAATTGTGTGACACGTGTGATGCCGTCTGGCGTCGAGATGATCTCTCCTTTCACCTGCTGTGAGGGTGCTTTCGGTTTGAAGTTCTGGCTAATGGCCTGTCTGCGGCTAGGGATCAGGCGGTCGCCGACCAGTACCTCTCTTGCCGAGTGTTTGATACGCAGGGTGGCAGGGTCACCAAATGCCTCTACTTTAGCGGTGGCAAGTCTGATCGCCTCGTAGCCGAGGATATCTTTTTTCCGTTTTGGATCGTTGTAGTAGGGTTTTCCGGGGCGAATAATATCAAACTCTGAATAGGTGTTGGGGATGCCGCGGACATAGATGCGATGTGCAGTCCCGCTGATCAGACGACCCTCATCGCTGGCGGTAATGTAGGCGGCATGCTCAACCTCTTCAGGCGTCATGATGGTGGGGTGGTCCAGAAACTGGCGTATCGCATCATAAGGGATGGTCGGAATGGCGTGATCCAGCCTGGAGGCGCGTGGAAAAGGGGAGAGAATAACGGTGTTTGAGTGGTCACGGCGCTGAGCCACACCTCGGTTGACCTTTAATACCGGTTTGCCATCGACATAGCTGAGAAAGATGATATCCCCCGGGTAAATAAGATGCGGGTTTTCAAGTTCAGGGTTGACCTCCCAGATCTCGGGCCAGCGCCACGGGTCCTGCAGGAATTTTGCCGATATGTCCCAGAGCGTGTCCCCTTTGACGACGACATGCTGCTCCGGGTGCCCTTCCTTGAGGTTGATACGGTCGGCAAGCGTTGCTGACGAGGGCAACAGCAGTGCTATCGTTAACAGGCTGGGTAAGATATATCCTTTAAACATGAAAGCCCCTTTCATAAATGATGGCAACTACCTGTTTTCGACCGAGTTTAGTGGAAACCTTAATACCCGCCAATTAGATGGCATGAATGGGGTAAAATTCTGTATCATCACGCGCTTTGGTCGCTTCAAAATCAAAGTTATTTCATAGGTTAACGGACAGTTCATGGCACTTCTTCACATTTTACGCTTTCCCGATCCACGTTTGCGGCTGGTTTCCGCGCCAGTTTCCGTGGTGGACGAGACCATTCGGCAGTTAATTGATGACATGCTGGAGACGATGTATGCCGCGCCGGGCATTGGTTTGGCGGCCCCGCAGGTCGATGTGGCGCAGCGGGTTGTGGTGGTCGATGCCTCGCCTGAGGGCGATGCGCCGGTCTGTCTGGTGAATCCGGAGATCATCTCCCGCGAGGGGGTTGAGATCATGGAAGAGGGGTGTCTCTCAGTACCGGGCTTTCACGAAAATGTGGAGCGGGCAAGCCGGATAAAAGTGCGCGCGCTGGATCGTGAGGGGCAGCCATTTGAGCTGGAGGCGGAAGGGCTGCTGGCGGTCTGTATCCAGCATGAAATCGATCACCTCGACGGGAAGCTCTTTGTTGACTATCTGAGTGAGATAAAACGGAAACGGATCCAGAAAAAGATGGAGAAGCAGCGACGCTTTTCGATGTAGATATTAACGTCAGGGACAAGGGGAGTTAGAGAAGAGATTGAAGCCGCTAAAGATTATTTTTGCCGGTACGCCGGCGTTTGCGGCAGTTGCATTACGTGCGCTGCTGGCATCAGAGCATGAGATTTGTGCGGTCTACACTCAGCCAGATCGTCCCGCTGGCCGAGGGCGCAAGTTGACGGCGGGCCCTGTGAAGCAGGTGGCGTTAGATCACAATGTGGCGCTCTTTCAGCCACCGACACTGCGCGATGCAGAGGCGCAGGCAGCGTTGCGGGCGCACCATGCGGATGTGATGGTCGTGGTCGCCTACGGATTGATCCTGCCACCAGAGGTGCTGCAGGCCCCCCGTTTGGGGTGCATCAATATCCACGCCTCACTGCTGCCGCGCTGGCGCGGTGCGGCACCGATTCAGCGCGCGATCATGGCTGGCGACACAGAGAGCGGCGTGACCATTATTCAGATGGATGAAGGGCTGGATACCGGTGCGATGCTGGAGAAGCGCTCATGTGAGATCACCCCCGATGACACGGGTGGGACATTGCATGATCGACTTGCCGTGCTCGGCGCAGAGGCGGTACTCACTACGCTGGCAAATATCAGTGATGGCGCGGTGGTGGGTGAGGCGCAGAATGAGAGCCTCACCTGTTATGCCAGCAAAATCGATAAAAAAGAGGCGCGGGTTGAGTGGCACCGCCCAGCGACTGAGATTCGTCGT
>DRLG01000105.1 GCA_011053135.1 Chromatiales bacterium | reverse complement strand
TCGATGTTCGCCACGGCGTGGATCCTCATGCTCATAGAGGGCGCTACCATCAAAGCGGGCGAGGCCATGTTGATCTTTTGGAAAGTGGGCCGGTACCCAGTCAAGCAGTACACCGATGCCGTGACGGTGGCAGTGATCAACAAAGTAACGGAAATCGTCCGCATTGCCAAAACGGCGGGTAGGCGCGAAGTAGCCGGTGGTCTGGTAACCCCAGGAGGCGTCCAGAGGATGCTCGGTGATCGGCATCAGCTCAATATGGGTAAAACCGGTCTCCTGTAGATAGGCGACCAGGCGGTGGGCAAGTTCACGGTAGTTAAGAAACTGGTTGTGCTCATCGCGCTGCCAGGAGCCGAGATGGCACTCATAGATCGACATCGGTGTGTGCAGCCAGTCGTGCTCGTTGCGTTCTGTTAACCATTGCGCATCTTGCCACTGATACCTGCTGTTGGCGCTGATCACCGATGCGGTGCGTGGGCGCATCTCCATCTGTTGTGCATAGGGATCCGTTTTACTCAGAACTTCACCACTATCACGGTTACGAATCTCAAACTTGTAGAGCGCGCTCTCCGCCAGCCCGGGGATGAACAGCTCCCAGACGCCATTCCCCCCGCGCGAGTTCATCGGGTGGCAGCGGCCGTCCCAACCATTAAAATCTCCGATTACACTCACCCGTTCGGCGCTGGGCGCCCATGTTGCGAAATGGACACCGCTGATACCATCGACCTCTCTTATATGGGCGCCGAGGATGTTATAGATGTGAAAGTGACGCCCTTCTGAAAACAGGTGCAGGTCATAATCGCTGATCTGCGCAGCAAAGCTATAGGGGTCGTAGTAGTCGTGATGTTGATTATGCTGATCAACGCGGTGTAGCGAATAGTGTTCTGGTAGCGCATCAAGATCGCCGTTATAGATAAAGAAGTCGGAGCCAGGAATGCGCTCAACGGCGGTGTCGAGCTCATTCAGATGGAGTGTGGCTGTGTCGGGCGCGTAAAACAGGATGTATGTAGCACTACTGCCGGCTCGCCTTCCGAGAATCGAGGCGGGATCGTGGTGTGTCGCTTGGGCAATCCTCTCCATATCACCCTGAAGCGCCTTGAGCAGGGATTCTCGCGTATGCTGTTTAGCTGGTTTTACGGGCATCGACAGGGGGTTTCCTTCTTTAGCTAGGATTAAGCATACACCATCTGTTTCTGATAGAAAGTAGAAAGCCGTACCTTGAGTGTGCGGTCTCATGACATGGGCTGGTTGCTAATTATAAAACAGTTGTGACTATTTCACTGCATATTACAGCATTATCTTTTATAGTGAGTGGGCAAGCGTTAAAAACGTTTTAGTGCGTTTTTAGTCTGGTGAAAAAGGTATATAATTATGGGAGCCTCTGATTTAATTGTCATGACGAGGGGGTAAGCGACGAAGTCATCGCTTACGCAACGGTTCATCTCGCGTCGAGATTGCCGCCCTGAAGGCGCTGGAGTTCCACACCGTCACGCTTTGCTCGCAATGAGAGAGTGGGCGATTAATCAGAGATTCCTCAGGGCTGTGCTGAGGTTTATATATAGAGGGTAAGTGTCGGATGAGTGCAGAAAAGTCACCACGTTTTATTAGTAACCTTACCAGGAATACGCTGGCCTTGATCATGGCTGGTGGACGCGGTTCGCGCCTCAAGGATCTGACCGCATGGCGTGCCAAACCTGCGGTACCATTTGGTGGTAAATTTCGGATTATCGACTTCCCACTATCAAACTGCATCAACTCAGGAATACGCCGTATTGGTGTGTTGACTCAATACAAATCCCATTCACTGAACTTACATATTCAGCACGGCTGGGGCCATTTGCGCGGTGAGTTTGGCGAGTTTGTTGAACTGCTACCGGCACAGCAACGTGTTAATGAGACCTCCTGGTATACGGGGACGGCTGACTCTATCTATCAGAACCTTGATATTATTCGTGACCATGACCCTGAGTATGTGCTGATTCTGGCAGGTGACCATATCTATAAAATGGATTATGGCGCGATGCTCGCGAAGCATGTGGAATCTGAGGCCGATCTCACTATCGGTTGTATTGAGGTGGACCGCAAACAGGCATCGGCCTATGGGGTGATGGGGGTTGAGGCCAACATGCGGATCAAGACGTTTGTTGAAAAGCCGGCAGAACCTGCACCCATGCCGGGAGATGATGCGCATTCACTCTGTTCAATGGGGATCTATATCTTTAATAAAGACTTTCTGTTTGAACAGTTAATCCGCGATGCCGACACGCCAAGATCCAGCCACGACTTTGGTAAAGACCTTATTCCCGATGCGATCAAAAATTATCGTGTGTTTGCATATCCATTTAAGAACTCTGTTACTGGGGTGCAGTCTTACTGGCGTGATGTGGGAACAGTTGACGCTCTGTGGGAGGCAAATCAGGAGCTGATCGGCGTGACACCTGAGTTGAACCTGTATGATAACGACTGGCCTATCTGGACCCACCAGGAGCAGTTGCCACCGGCAAAATTTATCTTCGATGATGATAATCGGCGTGGCATGGCGGTCGACTCAATGGTTTCGGGTGGCTGTATTATTTCGGGCGCCGTGGTGCGCCATACCCTGCTGTTTTCTAACGTAACGGTGGATGACTATAGTAAGGTTGAAGCGTCGGTGGT
>DRLG01000104.1 GCA_011053135.1 Chromatiales bacterium | reverse complement strand
TGGTGGCAGCCTGCGCAGCTTTTTTATCAACCAGGTGGAGTACCTGGCAAAAAAGGCCAACTTTCCACACTGGCATAAACAGACCAACCGCAATCTCGGGAAATTTGCACAACATAGTAATGGATTACTCAGCAAGTACCGCCCCTATCAGGTGACGACACACAGGCTGCCCGGCCTACTGCCTGGCCGCGGGGTGATGGAGGCGCGATACGGCACCCCTGAAAATCCGCTCATTGTCCTGATGGCTCACCTGGCGCTCAGTAAAATGGCACGCACTTATCAGTTCAACTTCATAAGCACGCTGGTTAACCAGTTCGAACATGTGGTGGTGATGGGTGATTTCAACTGCCAGCCAAGCAGCGAAGAGATGACGATGCTACTGCGCGACACCAATCTTTCTCGCCCCAGCACCACTCATAACACCTATCCCAGCTGGCGTCCGGTGCGTAATATTGACCACATCCTGACCACCCAGTCGGTCAGGATACGCAGTGTCGAGGTGCTTAATGAAACGCTCTCAGACCACCTGCCGCTTGCGGTCGAGATCCAGATCCCACCCGCCGTTAAACTCCGCCACACTTAAACAGCTACAAGCGCCCACATCGATCTGTTTTTACTGATCAACGGGATTCAATCATCCCTTTTTTCTGCCGCTAATCTTTTACACCCATAACCCGCTGCTGGGTTGCGTAAACTCAGCCATTTCAGTGGAAAAAAGATGAGCCAAACCGCTTCGAGCCTTTTGACAACACCTGCGCGCGCCAGCCAACATAGCACGCTGCTAAGACAGACGCTCGCCTCGATGAACCAGATTATCCTCGGCAAAGAGCAGACGTTACGGCTCGCCTTAACCTGCCTGCTCGCACGTGGCCACCTGTTAATTGAAGACCAGCCCGGCGTAGGTAAAACCACGCTCTCGCACCTGCTCGCCCGTGTCCTTAATCTCGATTTTCAGCGCATTCAGTTCACTAGCGATATGTTACCCGCCGACATCCTCGGTGTTTCAGTCTACGATCAAAATAGTGCCAGCTTTAAATTTCACCCCGGCCCTGTTTTTTCGCAGCTGGTGCTCGCAGATGAGGTCAACCGTGCAACCCCCAAGGCGCAGAGCGCCCTGCTTGAGGCGATGGAGGAGTACCAGGTGACCACCGAAGGTGAAACACACCCACTGCCATCCCCCTTTTTTGTGATTGCGACCCAGAATCCCAGCAACCAGATCGGTACCTTTCCGCTGCCAGAATCACAACTCGACCGCTTTTTGATGCGCCTTGAGATCGGCTACCCCGACCAGGCCGATGAAAAAGCGTTACTCAAAGGGCGCGACCGCCGCGAACTCTTAAAAGAAATGGAGACCACGCTAACGCCGACACAGTTGCTGGAGATTCAATCAGTCGTGCCACAGATCCATGTCTCCGATGCGTTAATCGATTATCTGCAGAAGATTCTCAGCTTTAGCCGCCACAGCCCCTGTTATCGTAACGGCCTTTCACCACGTGCGGGCATCGCGATATTGCGCTGCGCGCAGGCATGGGCGCTTCTCGATAACCGAGACCATCTGCTGCCCGAAGATATTCAGGCTATCCTGCCCGCCACCACCAACCATCGCCTGCAGCCATCCGTGGCGCTGGCAGAAGAGGGGCAGGATGAGGTTGTATCACAGCTGCTGACGGTGCCACTCGACTAATACGCCTCGTCTTATCTGACCGATGAAATACCTGCCGCCATTGATTGAACAGCTCACCTCACGCCTGTTCAACATTGAACGCCGCAGTGGCAACAGCCGCAGCGAATCAATCATACTCACGGGTCGCCGGATCTATATCCTGCCGACCTACTACGGCCTGCTCTTTGCCATGCTGCTCATGCTACTGCTGGTTGGCTCAACCAATTACAACAACAGCCTCGGTTTCATCTTAACCTTTCTACTCGCCAGCATCGCATTAGTGTCGATTATTCACACCTACCGTAACCTGCTTCATCTCAGGGTTGAGGTGGGCAAAGCGGGCGCGGTCTTTTGTGGATCGGACGCAACCTTTCAGCTGCAGCTTACAAAAACCGATAAACAGATGCGCTATAACATCTGTGTCCGCACCAAAGGTACCTCTCCCATCGTCACGACAATCGATGACAATGCGATTGCGACCGTCAAACTCACCCGCCCTGCCACACAACGCGGCTGGCAGCCACTTGAGCAGATCACCATCGACAGCGTCTTTCCATTAGGACTCTTCCGCGCCTGGTCTCACTGCACATTGCCGATATCGTGCCTGGTCTACCCGCAGCCAGCACCGCCATCACCACCACCCACCAGTCGGGGTGGCGGCACAGGCAACAGCAGCACGCTCAATGGCGCGGATGACTTTATCGGTTTTCGTAGCTACCAGCCCGGTGATTCACCTCGCCATGTCAACTGGAAGGGGGCTGCACACAGTGATGAGCTGCTCACCAAACGCTTTGCCGATCATGAATCAAGCGAGCGTTGGTTTGAGTGGGATGCTCGACCCGATCTCGATACTGAGGCGCGCCTTAGTCTGCTATGTCGCTGGATAATCGATGCGGAGCAGCATGGCAATCGTTACGGCCTGCGCATGCCAGACAGCACCATCCCTTTAGGCCAGGGCAGCGAGC
The DNA here is from genome assembly GCA_011053135.1 of Chromatiales bacterium. GTDB lineage: Bacteria > Pseudomonadota > Gammaproteobacteria > SZUA-140 > SZUA-140 > SZUA-76. Next base: position 4,801 of record DRLG01000104.1, on the reverse strand, counting down.
AGCAACACCGCTGCCTTAAGGCGCTAGCGCTGTTTGAACCGACAGCGACATAGCGGCATGCCATGAAAAGAGATCTCGCACACATCACCACCTCGCCCACCACCACCCTGTGGCTGCTCGTCGCACTACTACTTGCATTTGCACCACATGCCTTGCGCCTGCCATTGACCATCACTGCACTCTGTCTGCTGTTTGGGTTGTGGCGTTTTAACATTGAACGTCGCCCGGCGGCAAAATTGCCGCACCGCATTGTCCGCACAATGATCCTCTGCACAACGCTGGTTATAGTCTATCTGCACTACGGCACATTGCTGGGACGTGAAGCCGGTATTGCACTGCTCGCCACCATGCTGGCACTCAAACTGCTGGAGATGCGTACGGTGCGCGACTATATTGTGGTGATCCTGCTCGGCTATTTTCTCGCCGTGACACTTGTGCTCTATAGCCAGACCCTGCCGATTGCGGCCTATATGATCCTGGTCGCCTTTATGCTGACCGCCACGCTGATCCACCTCAACCTTCAACAGGAAAAGAGATCCGTTCAGGCCAGCCTGCGAACCACCGGTAAACTTTTTATACAGGCAGTCCCGATCATGTTGATCCTCTTTTTTCTTTTCCCACGCATTCCCGGGCCGCTATGGTCGCTGCCCGATGATGCAGACAGCGGCACCACCGGGATAAGCGATGAGATGTCGATGGGTAGCATCAGTAACCTCAGCCAGTCAAACAGGATCGCCTTTCGTGTCGCTTTTGATGAGCAGATCATCGATAACAGCCTTAGCTACTGGCGCGGCCCGGTGCTGTGGCAAACTGATGGTAAGAACTGGCGTGTCGCTCCTGCCGCCCCCAGCCGCACGCTAAGCTACCGCCCTAAAGGCGAGCCGGTTCACTACACCGTCACCCTTGAGCCACATAACCGAAAGTGGCTCTACGGGCTCGACATACCCGCCACGGTGCCGCCCCAGGCGACGATAAACCGGGACTTCCAGCTGATAACTCAATCAAAGGTAAAAGAGCTAATACGATATGAAATGTCCTCATACAGTGAGTATGAAACCGGCCCGTTAACCAGCGATGAGCGGCAGCGCGCACTGCAACTTCCCGCCAGTAGAAATAGTCGCGCCGTTGCACTTGGCCAGCAGTGGCAACAACAGCTACAGGAGCCGGAGAAAATTATCAGCCATGCACTGCAATACTTTAACCAACAACCGTTTGTTTACACCCTGAAACCACCACTGCTAGGAGAGAACCCTGTCGATGAATTTCTCTTTAATACTCAACAGGGCTTCTGTGAACATTACGCCGCCAGCTTCACCATTTTAATGCGTGCTGCCGGCATCCCTGCCCGCATCGTTACCGGCTATCAGGGGGGTGATTTCAATCCGATCGGCAATTACCTCATTGTGCGCCAGCGTGACGCGCACGCATGGACAGAGGTCTGGCTGGCCGGACAGGGGTGGGTTCGAGTAGACCCCACCGCAGCAGTGGCGCCTGAACGGATCGAACAGGGTGCTGAAACACTCTTTTCCGAGCGCTTCAATCGTCAATCAACATTGCAGTTTGAAAGCGCGTTCTTAACCAGCAGCTGGCTCAGGCTGCGTTACGGCTGGGATAGTCTAAACAATAGCTGGAACCAGTGGGTCATCGGCTATGACACCCTGACACAGTCGCAACTGCTATCGCGCTTCGGGGTCGATTCGATTAAACAGATGGCGATCATCATGGTCATCGCCATCATATCGGCATTAACCATATTGCAACTGCTGGCAATGCGCCGTAGCCGAAAGAAACAAGACCTTATCTCATCGACATACCAACATTTCTGCCAGAAATTTTCGGCTATCGGTATCCAGCGACACCCTCATGAGGGGCCAATTGACTTTTCACAACGAGTTATCGCCGCACGCCCCGATCTGGCGCCGCAAGTGCTACAGATCAGCGACCTCTATATTGCACTTAAATATCGCCCGCGTCATACTCAACAACAGATCAAAGAGTTACAACAGCAGGTCAGGCGACTAAAACTTTAACGACTTCGATAACAGGGTGGTAACAATGGCAACAGGCAGAACACCAAAACTCGAACAAATTAATAATAGTGGCAATTTCAAAGGTGAAATCGTCTCGATGCTTGAGTCCAATAATATGTTTACCGACTTTGAACGTCAGGAGCTGCGAACACTTAGCGATTATTGCCAGGCCTACCGCGCCCCGCAGGGAACCACTGTCTTTGCTGAAGGTGAGCAGTCGAATTATCTCTGTCTGCTGGTGGAAGGGCGACTTAGCGTCCTTAAAGATGCCGACGGCGAAAAGAGTAAAAAGCTGGTCGATGTGCGCCCCGGCAAAACCATTGGTGAGATGTCCGTAATTGATGGCCTGCCCTATTCAGCCACCGTTAAGGCTGCCACCGACTCCAGATTGATTCTGATCACCAAAGAGAACTTTACCAGAATTACCGAAGAGCACCCGCGCCTCGGGGTTAAGATCCTGTGGAAGTTTTCCCAGTTGCTGAGTCTGAGGCTACGCCAGACTAGCGGTAAGCTGATCGATCTACTCTGAATCTGTCAATTAATGCCATATTCACCATCGACGACATTGCCGCCAGCGGCTAATAGACGATAAAATCAACCCCATCTTTTCAACCCCCTCGGAGAAGTTTCATGCGTAAAATCGTTTCAGGCCTCGCACTCACCAGTGCATTGATGTTCACCGTTTCTGCTAACGCCGCAGAGCACGTTATCAAGATGCTCGACACTGGAGAAGATGGCAACATCATGGTTTTCGAACCCGCCTTTATCAAAGTTAACAAAGGCGACACCATCAAGTTTGTTTCAACGGACATTGGTCACAACAATATCTCTCGCTTTATACCTGAAGGTGCTAAAAACTGGAAAGGGGAAGTGAGCCATGATGTCACCGTAACCGTTGACCAGGAAGGTGTTTACCTCTATGAGTGCGACCTGCATAAGTTTCTCGGCATGGTCGGCGTAATTCAGGTCGGCGAGGCCAGCAACCTGGCAGAAGCGAAAGTGGCTGCAGATAAACTGACGGCTGGCATGGCGATGGGCGCAGAGCGAATGAACAAGTACCTGGCAAAAGTTAAATAGTGTGACCGACCACGCCAGCCCTGCTGCAGGGCTGGCGCTTTCTAATCAATCATCCCCCCAACGCGGCAACAGAGTGTGCGCTATCGCTAAATGGTCGAGAATGCGTGCCACCACAAAATCAACCAGATCATCTATCGTCCGAGGCTCCTGATAAAAGCCTGGGTTCGCCGGCAGTATCGTCACCCCGAGCCGCGCCAGCGTTAGCATGTTCTCCAGATGAATGGCGGATAGCGGTGTCTCACGATGTACCAGAATCAGCTTACGCGCTTCCTTGATTGCAACATCCGCGGCGCGCTCCATTAATGAACGGCTGGCACCTGTTGCCACCGCCGATAGCATTGCGCTGGTACAGGGACAGACCACCATCGCACGCGATGCACCAGAACCACTCGCCACAGGTGATGACCACTGCTCCTGGCCATAGACCTTAAGCTGATCCGGCGCGGCGTTATAAAGTGCTGTAAAAAAAGGCTGCATCGCTTTAGGGCTGCTGGGCACCTTTAATTCCGTTTCCATCGCCAGCACTACCTGGGCTGGGGATGAAACCATTAGATAGACCTGCTCCCCCGCCTCCAGCAGACACTGCAGCAGGCGCAAGCCATACTGTGCACCAGAGGCACCGGTCATCGCCAGGGTGATTGAGTCGCGGCTCATTTCGCTCTACCGCTCTTCAGCTCAAGTGCATCGATCAATTTCTGATGAATCCCATCGAAGGCACCGTTACTCATCACCAGTAGATGGGTTCCGGGGTTTGCGCGCTTCACTGCCTGTGCAACGATGGCATCAACAGCGTCAAACACCTGGGCATTACTACCGATATCAGCGGCAATTTTCTGCATTGAACAGTCACTACTGGCGGGCTGAAAAAGCATCACCTCATCAGCCTCGGCAAAGGCCGCCGCAAGCGTCTCCTGATGCACTCCCATCTGCATCGTGTTAGATCGCGGCTCCAGTATCGCAACGATATGTTCACTGCCGACCTGCCGACGAAGCCCCTCCAGCGTCATTGTGATCGCCGTTGGGTGGTGGGCAAAATCATCATAAACCTGTACGCCGCTCACCTCGCCACGCCTCTCCATGCGCCGCTTGACACTCTGAAATTCACCCAGTGCATCGATTGCGTGGTGAACCATCACTCCGGCATGGCGCGCCGCTGCAATCGCGGCGAGGGCGTTATTGATGTTGTGCTCTCCCATCAACCCCCACTCAACACGCCCCTGTTTTTCACCCTTTAAATAGACATCAAAGCCACTGCCATCCTCAGAGAGGTTTTGTGCCTGCCAGCCTGACGGCGCAGAAAAGTGCTCGACGGGTGTCCAGCAACCCTGCTCCAGCACATCCTTGATATTGTCATCATCACCAGGCGCTACGATCAAACCGTTCTGCGGCACGGTCCGTACCAGGTGGTGAAACTGCCGCTTGATCGCATCGAGATCATCAAAGATATCGGCGTGATCAAATTCGAGGTTGTTCAGAATCAATGTGCGTGAACGGTAGTGAACAAACTTGGAACGCTTATCAAAAAAGGCGGAGTCATATTCATCTGCTTCGACGACAAAAAATGGCGCATCACCCAGCCGCGCCGAGATGCCAAAATTTTCAGGGATGCCGCCAATCAGAAAACCGGGCTTTAGTTTGGCGTATTCAAGAATCCACGCCAGCATACTTGAAGTGGTTGTTTTGCCATGAGTACC
>DRLG01000103.1 GCA_011053135.1 Chromatiales bacterium | reverse complement strand
GTCACCCAGCTGTCGGAACAGATCCCCTATTATTCCGAGCGTCATCGGGTCAAGCCGGGCATTACGGGCTGGGCGCAGGTCTGTTATCCCTATGGCGCCTCGGAAAAGGATTCCATGGAAAAGCTGCAATATGACCTGTATTACATCAAGAACTACAGCCTGTTTCTGGATCTGGTGATTATTCTGCAGACGGCGCATGAGGTGACGTGGGGCAAGGGAGGGCGATGACATCGTCCGTGCCAGATCTCCGGGGGCTTGTCTTTGATGGCTAACATGGCGACGATCGGCTACCTTCTCAGTACCCTCGCCTTTCTGGTGCTGACGATCCTGCTGGCTACTGCCTGGCGGGGGCGCATGGAAGGTGCATTCCTCCTTTCGGCCTCTGCCGTCAGCGTGTTCTGGGCTGGGTTGTCGGCCTACCAGGCTAGTAGTGGATACTCTGATTCCGTATTGCTGGTTGCCGTCGAACTTCTGCGCAATATCGCCTGGCTGGTGTTCCTTATCGCCGTGCTCTCCAAGGGACGCAGGGAAGACGCTGTGCGCCCGTTTATGCGGGTGGTTGGTGTATTGTCGGTGATACTCGTCTTGCTTGTTGCCGCCGTCCTTGGACTGGTTTATGTGGGTGGAGTGGCAGTACCCGTCGCGGTCGGATTTGATTTGCGCATTTTTGCCTCCTTGGGGCTGGCGCTGGTCGGTTTGGTGCTGGTGGAGCAGCTTTTCCGTAACACCCCGCTCAATCAGCGTTGGACTATCAAGTACCTGTGTCTTGGCCTGGGCGCCATGTTTGCCTTCGACTTCTACCTCTATTCCGATGCGCTGCTGTTGAAGGCCATGGATCAGAGTATCTGGGCCGTGCGTGGCTTTATCGACCTGATGGTCGTCCCATTGGTTGCCGTCTCGGCGGCCCGAAATCCGCAGTGGTCCCTGGATGTCCACGTCTCTCGTGCCTTTGTCTTTCACTCTGCGGCCTTGCTGGGTGCCGGCCTGTATCTGCTGGTGATGGCGGCCGGTGGCTATTACATCAAGTTGTACGGCGGCGACTGGGGTGGTGCGATCCAGTTGATTTTTTTCTTTGGCGCCGGCCTGTTGCTGCTGATGTTGATGTTTTCCGGGCAGATGCGTGCCCGCCTGCGTATTTTTCTCAGCAAACATTTTTTCAACTATCGCTATGATTATCGAGAGGAATGGCTGCGCCTGATCAATACACTGTCGGGGGCGGATTTGGATGCCAACCTGCGCCCGCGGGTCATTTCCGCCATTGCGCAAATTGTCGAAAGTCCGTCCGGGGTGCTCTGGTGGCGTCAGGATGATCAGACCTACCGCCCGGCGGCCGGCTGGAACATGGGGGAAGAAGTAGACTTCCAGCCGGAGCAGAATCGTTCGCTGGAGGCGTTTCTGAGCACCCAGGTGTGGGTGATCGACCTCGATGAGATCGATCGTGAACCCGAGTCCTATGCCGGCCTGGAACTCCCCGCATGGCTGCAGCAGTTGCCCCATGCTTGGCTGATCGTACCCCTGCATTCGGCATCGGGATTGAGCGGCTTTGTGGTGCTTTCCAGCCCCCGGGCCAGGATGCCGATCAACTGGGAGGTGCGTGACCTGTTGATTACCACCGGTCGGCAAGCTGCCAGTTATCTCGCCCTGCTAGAGGCCAATGAGGCATTGGTGGATGCCCGGCAGTTCGAGGCCTTCAACCGGCTTTCCGCCTATGTGGTGCATGATCTAAAAAACCTAGTGGCGCAGCTCTCCCTGGTGGTTAGTAATGCCGCGCGGCATCGTGATAATCCGGCCTTTCTGGAGGACGCGATCTCCACGGTCGATAATGCGGTCAACAAGATGAACCGCCTGCTGGCGCAGTTGCGCAAGGGGCGGCTGGAGGGGCGTCCGCAACGATATGTCTATCTGGACCGCCTGTTGTCCGACGTGGTACGTGAGCACAGTAATGCCAGACCAGCCCCACAGCTCGAGGTGGCGGAAGAAAATCTCAGTGTAGTAGCCGATGCCGATCGGCTGGCGGCTGTCATGGGGCACATGATCCAGAACGCCCAGGATGCCACTGCCGATGACGGCAGCGTCACCGTTCGTCTGCGCCGTGATGGCGGCCAGGCCGTGGTGGAAATCGAAGATACGGGCAGCGGCATGGATGCACAATTTATCCGTGAGCGTCTGTTTCGTCCCTTTGATACCACCAAGGGCAATGCCGGCATGGGGATTGGCGTGTACGAGAGCCGAGAGTTTATTCTTAGCCTGGGTGGCAGCCTGGATGTGCGTAGTGAACCGGGAAAGGGGACCTGCTTTACCCTACGTCTGAAGATTGAAGAGCCCGCGCGAGATATGGACGATGCTTTATTGCAAACAACAACGGTAGCCGATTGATCATGGTTAAAAAAACCAAACTGAAACCCCTGCTGGTTGTCGAGGACGACCCCGGCCTGCAAAGCCAGCTTCGTTGGTGTTTTGAAGGTTACGACGTCATTATCGCGGGCGATCGGGAGGCAGCCATGGATCAGCTGCGCAAGCACCGGCCTGCAGTGGTAACGCTGGATCTGGGTTTGCCGCCCGATCCAGCCAATGCCTCTGAGGGTTTGGCTGCGCTTGAGGAAATGTTGGGGGAGTTCCCACACACCAAGGTGATCGTGGTCACCGGCAACGACGACCGTGAAAATGCGGTACACGCTGTGTCCCTGGGCGCCTATGATTTTTACCAGAAACCGGTCGATCCGGAAATCCTCGGCATGATCATCGACCGGGCCCATGCCCTTTATGAACTTGAGGAAGATCACCGCAAGCTGCTGGAGCAGCATCAACATAGCCAGCTGGATGGCATCATCGGCGTCAGCCCACAGATACAGAAGGCCTGCCGGATGGTGGAAAGGGTGGCGCCAACTATGGCCACTACACTGCTGCTTGGTGATAGCGGCACAGGCAAGGAGCTGTTTGCCCGTGCCTTGCATAACCATAGCTTGCGCGCCTCCGGTCCCTTTGTGGCCATCAATTGCGCGGCGATTCCCGAAACGCTGCTCGAGAGCGAGCTGTTTGGTTATGAAAAGGGCGCCTTTACCGGCGCCAGCAAGCAGACGAGGGGAAAGATCGAGTATGCCGATGGCGGTACTTTTTTTCTTGACGAAGTAGGTGACTTGCCGCAGCCCCTGCAGGCCAAGATGCTGCGTTTCTTGCAGGAACGCGTTATCGAGCGTGTTGGCGGTCGGCGGGAGATTCCTGTGGATGTGAGAGTCATCTGCGCGACCCATCAGAATCTCACCGACCTGATTGCCGATGGTGCCTTTCGCGAGGATCTGTATTATCGAATCAGTGAGATCACGATCCAGATACCGCCCCTGTGCGAGCGGGAGGGCGACGAGCTGATGCTTGCACGCGTTTTCCTCGAACGATTTTCCCGCGACAATGGTCGTTCTCTGAAGGGTTTCTCCCGTGAGGCACTTGCCGCCATTGAACAGTACAGCTGGCCGGGCAATGTGCGTGAGCTGGAAAACAAGATTAAGCGGGCAGTGATCATGGCCGATGGCGACTATGTCTCTGATGAGGATCTGGAGATTTCGGCAAAAGGTGTTGATCAACCGCTGGTGATGGACTTGCGCCAGGTTCGAGAAGAAGCGGAGCGTAAAGCCGTACAGCGTGCGCTGACACTGAGCAACGACAATGTTTCCCAGGCCGCAGAGCTGCTCGGCGTCAGTCGCCCCACGCTCTATGATCTGCTGGGAAAATATGGGCTCAAATAGATTTCCCCAATGCTGTTACTGAATATTTCAGGCGTTTTCGACGCCAAAATATCCAATTTCAAAATGAAGGAGTATGTAATGGCTCACCCGATGACGTGCAGTCGCGTTCCCGCCTGGTTCAGGGGGGTGGCTGTCTTACTGCTCCTTGGGGTGGTTTTCAATGCCAGTGCGACAAGCAGCGAAGAATATTTCAGAGAGGCGGAGGCATATAGTAAGAAAGGTGATATCAATGCGGCGATAATCCAGGCCAAGAATGCCCTGAAAGAAGATCCGAAGAATACCAAGGCTCGCTTCCTGTTGGGACAGAACTACTTGCTGCGTGGTAATGGCGCCGATGCCGAGAAGGAGCTTGATCGTGCCCGCAGGCTGGGGATGGAGTGGCAGAAGTTGGTTGTTCCGCTGGCTAAGGCATATCTTCTTCAGGGCAAGACTGAACAACTACTTGCAGAGATTAAACTTGATGAGAGTTTTCCTTCACTGCTCAAGGCTGAAATATTGGTTCTCCGTGCTGCGGGGTATCTGAGTCTGCAAAAGCCCTCGGAGGCGGAAAGTCTTTACGACCAATCGTTGACGCTGGTTGCTGATTATCCTGCGGGGCTGCTGGGTAAGGCGCGTCTTGCTCTGGGGCGCAATAAGCTATCTGATGCACGGCAATGGGTGGACCGTGCCGTTGCAAGTGATCCGGAAAATGCGGCTGTCTGGGTATTGCAAGGCGAAATTGCCAGGCTTGGCGGGGATTTGACGACTGCACAGCGTAGTTTTTTCAAGGCGGAGCAGTTGCAACCGACAAACTTGCCCGCGTTGCTGGGTGGGGCCACGGTGAGTATTGCGCAGGGCGAGATCCCTGCCGCCGAAAAACAAATCGACAAAGTGCGCAGCCTTAGCCCAAACCACCCGGTGGCCAACTACCTTTCTGCGGTAGTTCATTATCGGAAAAAGGATATGACAGGGGCGGAAGAATCTCTGCGCAATGTGCTGAGAGTAAAACCGGATTACTTTCCCGCACTGCAATTGAAAGGGGCAATAGACTTCGCCCAAGGCAAGTATGAACAGGCGGAACAGTCACTCTTCCAGGTCATTTCTGTTGCGCCGGATAATGTCCCGGCGGCCAAATTGTTGGCTGCAACAAAACTACGACTCAAGCAGGCGGATGAGGCCATTGAAATCCTCGAGCGGGTCCTTCCCTCCAGCAAAGGTGACGAGCAATTGCTGGCTATGCTGGGAACTGCTTACCTGCGTGCCAATCAGATTGAAAAAGGTATCGCTTATCTGGAGCGTGCGGCTGCGGCCGATCCGGAAGCGGTAGGTATTCGCACTCAGTTGGCACTGGGGCATCTGGCCTCCGGAGAAAGAATGCAGGCGATCAAGGAGCTGGAAGCGGCTGTAGACCTTGATCTTGGCAAGGAGGTCTTTCAGGCAGACACTTTGTTGACGCTGGTTCTCTTGCGTAGCAAGGAATACGACAAGGCCCTGGCTCAGGCGCAGGCCTTTGCGAAGAAACTGCCGGAATCCCCATTGCCCGACAATCTGATGGGGGCGGCCTACATAGGACTTGGCAAGCCCGAACTCGGGCGTGAAAAATTTAAGCAGGCCATAAAGAAAGACGCGGGTTTTATTCCTGCCATCATGAATCTTGGGCGCCTTGATGAGGGTGAGGACAAGCTGGAGGCCGCAAAGAAACGCTATCTGTCGGTACTGAAACAGCAGCCGGGGCATATTGGTGCGCTTATGTCGCTGGCCCGTCTTGCCGAACGGCAGGGGGAAGACTCCCAGGTTCAGGAATACCTGCAGACTGCCTGGGAAGCCAATAATGGCGCACTTCAACCCGGCCTGGCGTTGTTGAACTTCTACAACCGGAAGCTGAAACCTCTGCGTGCCATCAGTATCGCCCGCGAACTGAAGTCACAGCATCCCGATAACCCATTGGTATTGAAGGCCATGGGGATGTCACAAGCCAAGGCCGAGGACTACCACAGCGCAAAGGCCACGTTTGAGGCATTGGTCAAACAGACACCTGAATCTGCACAAGCGTATTATCTGTTGGGACTGACTCTGCAAAAGCTTGGCGATATTTCTGCGGCGCGCAGGAATTTCAAGGGTGCACTGACGTTTAGCGTCGATTATATCCCTGCGCAGCTGGCCCTGGCCAAACTGGAAATGGAGGCCAATCGGCCGGAGATAGCGCAGAATATTGCGCAGACCATTCAGCAGCAGCGCCCGCAGAAGGCCGTGGGCTATCGTCTGCTTGGCGATATATTGATGCAACAGGGCGACTACCGGGCAGCTGAAAAGAGTTACAGGCTGGGTCTTGAGCGTGCGGCTGTAGCGGCGCTTGCCATTGCGAGCTATAACGCCCGTAAAAAAGGCAAATTGAAACAGCCCTATGCACCGCTGGAACAATGGCTGAAACAGCACCCTGGGGATGCTGTGGTGAAGATAGTACTGGCCGGAGCCCATCAGGAAAGTGGCAAGCTGAAGGCGGCGGAGGAGCTGTATGCGCAAGTGCTCGAGAGCCGCCCAAAGGATGTTGTCGTATTGAATAACCTGGCCTGGGTATCGCACCAGTTGGGGCGCGCCAATGCACTGGAATATGCTGAACAGGCTTATGCCCTCGCCTCTGACAACCCGGCCGTGATTGATACGCTGGGGTGGCTGTTGGTGAAAACGGGTAAAGTCCGTCGAGGGGTGGGTTTGCTGCGGCAAGCCGTGGAACTGGCGCCGCACATGTCGGAGATCCGCTATCACTTGGCCGTTGGCCTGCATCGGTCAGGGAAGGATACCGAAGCGCGAAGTGAATTGAAGCGTGCTCTGGATGTCTCCGCTGATTTTGCTGGATCCAGCAAGGCAAGGGCCCTGTTGACAGAGCTTGAGTGATGAGCGTGGACCAACGAATGGGTAGGATTAATGGGAGACGTATGAAAGGCAATTTAGAGTTTTCTGGGCGCGGGCTATGGAGGTTCGTACTTCTGGCTGCAGCAAGTCTGGCTATCGCGGCTTGTGGTGAGGCGAGTATAAGCGATGCCGAGCATCTGCAGCGGGCCAAGCAGTACCAAGCAGCTGGTGATATCAGAGCCAGTCTGATCGAACTGAAAAGTGCCCTGCAGCAAAATGCCAGGAATTCTGAAGCACGCTTGTTGCTGGGTGAATTATACGTGCTGGTCGGCGAGGGTGGGGCCGCCGAGAAGGAGTTGATTCGTGCCCAGGAACTTGGGGTCAGCGGTCTTTTTGTACAGAAACTATTGGGCGAATCACTGCTGCTCCAGCACCGTTTTAACGATGTGCTGAGCATGTTGGAAGGGCTGGAATGGGCGTCTCAGCCAGAGCTTTTGGTGCTGCGTGGGCAGGCCCAGCTTGGTTTGGGCCAGCAGCAAGAGGCTGAAAACTCATTCCGGCAGGCGCTGGTGAGCAAACCAAATACCATCCCCGCCTTGTTGTGGCTGAGTAGGGTGCTGTTGGCCTCAAATGACCTCCAGGAGACGCGTGAGGTACTGGAAAAAGTGTTGGCCATGAATCCCGACAATGTCGAGGCATGGGTGTTGAAGGGCAGGCTTGCCCGTGCCCAGAAACGGTTTGATGATGCACAAGCTGATCTTCGTCATGCCATTGGCTTGGTGTCGATCAATGTACCCCGGCGCATAGAGATGGAAGCTCGCACGGAGCTTGCAAAACTGTTAATCGGGCAACACCAGTTCGCTGATGCGAAGATTCAGGTGGACTATCTGCTAAAGGCTGCACCCCGCCATCCCATCACAAATTATACAGCCGCCTTGCTAGCCTTTGAGCAAGGGCAGTTCATGAAGGCACAGGACTACCTGCTGACGGTTCTCAAGGTTACACCAGATCATCTGCAGAGCCTTTTTTTGCTTGGAAGCACGAATTATGCGTTGGGGAATCTTGAGCAGGCAGAGGTTCAGCTGGTGAGAGTGGTTGCAGCAGCGCCCGCTCTGCTGCCTGCGCGCATGATGCTGGCCGCAATCCGTTTGCAACAGGCGCAGTCTGATCAGGCGCTGGACATCCTTGAGCCGGCGCTTGTCCAAGCGCCAAATAATGTGCGCCTGTTGGCAATGGCCGGCCAGGCTGCTCTGCGTAGTGGAGAGCTGGAGAAAGGCAGGCGTTTTCTCCAAAAGGCCATTGCCAAACAGCCGGCCGAGGGAAGTTTACGGGCACAGCTGGCCATGCTGTATCTGGCCGAGGGGAATGATGCACAGGCGATCAAGGAGCTGGAGCAGGCCATTGAGGCAGGAAATGCCTCGCTCCGTGAGCAATCCCTGCTGGTGTTGACTCATCTGCGCCGGAAAGATTTTGATGAAGCACTTTCCGTGGCGGAGCGTTTGGCGGCAGCCAACCCACAGAGTGCGTATCTGCAGAACTTGCTGGGTGTTATCTATGGAGCCAAGGGGGATGTGCACATGGCGCGGGCAGCCTTCAATGAATCTCTGCATATTGATGCCTCTTTCGCCACGGCGACTCTGAATCTCGTGCGCCTGGATATCCAGGCGGGTCGGCAGTCTGACGCCCGTGAACGTCTAGACGATATTCTGGTAAGGGATGAGGGCAATGTTTCCGCCATGATGGCCTTAGCACAGTTGGCAGATTTGGAAAACGACCGGCTGCAGGCACTGCAATGGCTGGAAAAGGCGAAGTCCGCGGATATGAAGGCATTGGCGCCGAGAATGGTGCTGGCCCAAATCTATATGCGTACCGGTGAGCTGGTACGTGCGCGAGAGATGGTGCAGGAAGCGCTGGCAATCGAGCCCTCGAATCCCCGCGCCTTGCTGGCTGCCGGTCAGCTAGAGCTGGTAGTGCAAAATTTTGCGGCAGCCGTGCAGCGTTTTGAGCAACTGGTTAAGTCGACACCGGTGGCGACAAGCTATTTCTGGCTGGGGCTTGCGCACCTTCGTGCGGATGAAGAGAGCAAGGCACGGCAATCACTCGATCGGGCGCTCAGGATTGACCCCAATCACCTGGGGGCGGCAGATTTGCTGGTGCTGTTGGATCTGCGTGCCGGTAAAACCGTGCAGGCCCAGCAGCGTGTTGATGCGATTAAGCGCTGGTATCCAAAGTCTGCCGTGGGCTACGAGCGTGAAGGCGACATTCAGGCAAGGCTCAAGGTGGATGCCAAGGCGGCCAAGGCGTACCGCAAGGCCAGATTGCTTGGCGGTGGCACGCGCGTCCTACTCAAAGAAGCGCGGGCCCTGCGCCGAAGTGAAGGGAACCAGGTTGCTAAGGAATTACTGGAGACCTGGCTGAAGCAACACGAAGACGATATCAGGGCGCGTTTCTCATTGGCGGCGGCCCACATGCTTGATGGACAGTACCAAGCGGCAATTACCCAATATCGGCACGTGCTGGAGGTGGAGCCGAAAAATGTTCCGGCACTGAATGATATCGCCTGGCTGTTGCATAAAGAGGGGCAGTTTGCAGAGGCGTTGGTGTTCGCGGAAAGGGCTCACAAGCTCATGCCTGAGAACGGTATGGTCCTGGATACCTATGGCTGGATTATTTTCAGTAATGGGCAAACGGATGCTGCAGTTGATATATTGCGGCAGGCTGCCGAGAAGCAGCCTGATGCAAAGGAAGTACAGTATCACTATGCGGCTGCTCTTGTTGAATCAGGTAAACGGGACAAGAAAGTGCAGCAGATGCTTGAAGCGATCTTATTGGCAGGCCAGGATTTTGAGGGGAAGGCAGAGGCTCAACAATTGCTGAATTCACTAAAGAGTGAATGAGACTACTGCTCATATTGCTGGGTTATCGTTGCTGATTGACGGCACAGAGGATGTGTAAAGGGAAGGGGCTGGTATCAACCCGGTTGGTGCTGACGGCATGGACAGGCCGATTGGCCACGCTTGAGTGAGCGGGCTGGGCAGGGCCTATCGTACATCCACGAGTCCCTGCTTTTTATATTTTAGCCAGCTAAAAAAATCCCCCTCTTGGATAACAAGAGGGGGATTTTTATAAACTGCCTAATGATCGTGTTTAGGCGGTCTTCTTAGCCTTGCGACGTGAGGCAATGCCTGCGCCGATAAGCCCCAAGCCTAACAAGGCCAGCGAGCTTGGCTCGGGAATTTTCACGTTGTAATCAAAGCTGGTGACTTTAAAGGCGTCACTATGGGTTATGGTGGCAACGATTGTCCATGAGTATGGCCCACTCAAGGAAAAACCACCTAGACCGCCGCTATCGCCGCCGCCGAAGCAACCGTTGCATGACTGGCCGCCATTCTGCACGCCACTGTCGCTAACCAGGGTGTTCTGCGCAAATGCATTGTTGCCAGCATCGACCCAGCTCTGGAAGGAGACGCTACCGTCGGTTGTGCCGCCAAAACCAGCCATCCAAGGAGCATTTGTCCTGGTTAAGTTGGTTTGGGTCAGCATGATCGTCATGCTGCCGCTGCCGCCAGAAACATTGACAGAGTTAAGGTCGAACTCATCCATCCAGTCGGATCCGAGCAGAGGAGCGCCGAAACCTGAAGTGACGTTGGCCGTCCAGGCTCCGAGCGAACCGCTAAAGTTCACCATGCCGCTATCACTGGTATCGGTAACCGTCGCGGTAGCTGTTCCATCGTCAAGCCTTAAGGAAAGCTGGGCATTTGCGACAGGTGCCAGCAGAAACGCTGCTGCAGCGACAACTCCCATTAGTTTTATGTTTTGTTTACCCATTTTTCGTTCGTCCTCTATTCTCGTTCTGCTGTGTCTGGGTTAATCGTAATTCTCGCATTTACTCTAGCAATTAGTATGCCACGTTCATAACCGACTGTAATTATAGAATAAATGTTTAAATATTCTTTACTCGGGTTAAGAAGTGTAAAAAAAACCGACTATTGTTGTGCTGTGTTATTTTGAGTGCGGGGCAGACCTAAAAGTCTATTTAAAACAATAGGATGTGGTGGCTCTATGGCTTTGTTGGGTGATTGTGCTTCCTGCTAGGGGGGGGGTGTGCGGGTTTGCAAGTATTGTGTGTAAGGAAATTCGACATGGTTGCTGTTTGGTGTCTTTATTTTGGGTTTTGGGGTAGCGCAAGGGAGAGGGCAAGGAGTTGTTTGATTTGGTGGATGCAGTTTTTTCTCCGTCATGAAAGCGGTTGATTTAAGTGCTTGTCGTGGTGATTCGTGTCTCTATGTATAATAAAGTAACGTGCCGTCTGAGAATTGTAGATTGGAAATATTCACGCGTTGACCGCTATAAATGAGACAGGCATCTTGTGCTACTATCTGCCCCGAGTGTTTGCTTGCTCAGCTGTGGATTGTAGGGAGAGGTTCGAAGTTGCTGTATCGACTTTGTTACTGGAGCTATGGGATTAATATGCAAAAACGGCTGTTGAGTGTGTGGGCCATTCTTGTGTTTCTGTTGGTGCTAGTCAGTCTCACGGGTTGCTCGCAAAAAACACTTTCTCCCCCCGATGTTGTGCCGGTAAGTCCGCAGTACATCATCGGCGCGGGTGATGGGTTGCAGGTGTTCGTATGGCGCAATCCTGAGGTTTCTGTCTCCGTCACCGTTCGGCCTGATGGTAAAATTTCCACACCTTTAGTTGAAGATTTGACCGCTGCGGGAAAGACTCCCTCACAGTTGGCGCGCGATATCGAAAGGAAGCTGGCAGATTATCTGAAGGACCCATTGGTAACCATCATGATGACAGGTTTTGTGGGGCCCTACAGTCAGCAGATTCGCGTAGTTGGCGAGGCAGCTCAACCGCAGGTGCTGGCATATCGGGATCACATGTCGGTACTGGATGTAATGATTGCTGTTGGTGGGTTGACCGAGTTTGCCGCGGGCAATAAGGCTCGCATTGTTCGGGAAGTGAATGGCAGGCGTCAGCAGTTTGGCGTGCGGCTTGATGACCTTATCCGTGATGGTGATATAAGTGCCAATGTGCCTGTATTGCCCGGAGATATTCTGATTATTCCAGAATCCTGGCTTTAATTCTCAATGCTTTTTGCCATCCATGCTTGCCATATGGTTCCCGATAGGTGGATCTGGAATGCGCCTGTTTTCAGGTGACGTATATAATAGGCTGGATGAAATGCGGTAAAGCCTGACCTCTGTTCTTATATCGGCCAGGTAGCTGGCCGATCCGGCTTTTAGCCGTAACCCGAAGCCGCCGGCTCTGCAGCCGGTGGAGTATTTTTACCTCTGATGTAAGACGCTCTTAGCTATGCAGGAACTAATTGACCAGTTAATGGGGTATGCGAGGAGTGCGTGGCGTTTTCGCTGGTATGTGCACTTGATCGCGTGGCCGCTATGTATCGGTGGATGGTATTTTGTCTACGAGTTGCCGGATCAGTACAAGGCTTCTGCGCGAGTTTATGTAGATACGCAATCGGTGTTGCGGCCATTGCTGCAGGGTTTGGCTGTTCAAACTGACCTTGGCCGGGAGGTGACAACTCTGACGCGTACTCTGTTAAGTCGCCCCAATATGGAAAAAGTGGCGCGGATGACCGATATGGACTTGGGGGCAACAACGCCTGCTGAAATGGAAGAATTGCTTAACCGCCTTCAGCGTAGCATTGAGCTGTCGGGCAGTGGCCGTGAAAATATCTACTCTATTGCCTATAGCAATGAAGACCCTGAGCTGGCCAAGCAGGTAGTGCAGTCGCTGCTGACCCTGTTTGTTGAAACTAGCCTCGGTGACAGCCGAAAAGACTCTCATGTTGCACAGCGTTTTATCGATGAGCAAATCAAGGAATATGAGTCGCGCCTATATGCTGCTGAGGAAGTTTTGAAGGAATTTAAGCGGAAAAACATTGGCATGATGCCCGAGGAGGGACAAGAGTATTATCAACGCATGCAGGCGGCCATGGTGCGATTGTCAAAAGCCCAGCTGGAACTCAACGAGGCAGTAAACCGGCGCGATGAGCTGGAGCGACAGCTTCGTGGTGAGGAACCAACATTTGGAATAGTCGCTCCGTCCAATATGCAAGTACCCACAAGTTCCACTTTGGATGCGCGCATTCGTGATTTGCAGACGCGTTTGGGCGATTTGTTGCTGAAATACACTGAAAAGCATCCCGATGTGAAGGCGTTGCAACAGACCATAGATCAGTTGGAGGTGCAGCGTGAGGAAGAGTTGGCGCAATTGTCCAAGGTCATGATCAAGCCTAGTTCCTCCTCGCTAGATACGAATCCCGTTTATCAGCAACTCAAAATCGCCATGGGTGAGGCCGAGGCCACAGTGGCGGCTTTACAAGTCAGGGTGCAAAAATTCCAGTCCGAAGTAAATGAGCTGCGAAGTCTGGTGAATACCATTCCAGAGGTCGAGGCTGAATTCAAACGACTGAATCGTGATTATGAAGTTAATAAAAGGAATTACGAGATTCTTTTAACTCGGCGCGAGTCAGCAAAAATTTCTGAAGAAGCGGGGCAAAGTTCAGAGAATGTGAAATTCCGCATTATTGATCCGCCCCATGTCCCCTTGACGCCGGATGCACCAAATCGTCCACTTTTAGTTAGTGTTGTGTTGGTGGGTAGTTTGTTGGCTGGGGTGGTATTTGCTTTATTTATGTCTCAAGTGAGACCTGCTTTTGATAGTGCGCGCTTGATAACCAAAGAGTTGGGTGTTCCGGTATTTGGAACTGTCTCTAGAGTCTGGAATGGGCATGCCAAGCTTAAGCGGCGGGCTGAAATAATGGGTTTTGGTGCGGGCGGACTCATGTTGATTTCGCTGTATGCTGTCTATATGGCGTATCTTCTATTGTCAGGAGGGGCTGCGTAAGTGGCTCGAGATGTGATGAGTTCAATCGAACGGTATGTCGATAAGCTTGATAAGGCTGAGTCTGCTGTGGATAAGGCGTCCAGTCCCGCCTCTGCTGAGAGGGTAAGCGGGGCTGGGGATGGTTGTTCAGCCGCTGATAGAAAAACTCAGCAGGAAGTGAATATAGATTTTTCCCAACTGCAGGGCGCTGGCATGCTTACCCTGGATGATGCCAAGTCTCAGTTAGCTGAAGAGTACCGGGCAATTAAACGTCCATTGCTCAAGAATGCCTTTGGCCAAGGAATACACGAGATTCCCCGCGGTAATTTAATTATGGTGACTAGCGCCTTGCCGGGAGAAGGTAAATCCTTTACTGCGATCAACTTGGCGATAAGCATGGCCATGGAAATGGACCGCACCGTACTGTTGGTGGAGGCAGATCTCGCGAAGCCCTCGATCTGCCGATACTTTGGCATACCCAGTCCTAGTCTGGGTTTGGTTGACTACCTTGCCAGGCCTGAGCTGAAACTTTCTGAGGTTTTACTGAAAACCAATGCCCCAAAATTGACACTGTTAACCGCAGGTGGAAGAAATCCTGCCTCGGCTGAGCTGCTAAATAGCCAGAAGATGCGAGAGTTCATGGATGAATTATCAAGCCGTTATACAGATCGGGTAGTTATTTTTGATTCTCCTCCTTTGCTGCTATCTGCAGAGGCTATTATTCTGTCTACCTTTATGGGACAGATATTGTTAGTGATTGAGGCAGGAAAGACCCCCCAATCGATAGTGAAGGAAGCATTGGCCTTACTTGACCAAAACCAGATGATTGGTGTGGTTCTCAACAAGAATAAGACCGCTGCAAAATACAGTTATGGATACTATGGTGGCTATGGCTATGGGGCGGAGCAGGGGGCGTAGTTGCGTTCCAAGGCTATCAAGGCAGGGCGAACTCTCCGGGCCTTTCATCTTTTTGCGGCGGTGGGAATCAGTTGCTCGGTTTTTTCTGTTTCGGCTGCGGAGTGGGAGCTTGCTCCTTTTGTTGAAATATCAGAAACCTATACTGATAACCTTTCCTTGAAACCTGCGGGGCAAGAAGAGTCAGAATATGTTACACAACTGAATCCGGGTTTTCGATTAACTGGAACGGGGCGATATATAGACTTATCGCTCAGTTACCGGCTACAAAACCTTTTTTATAGCAAGAAAAGCAACCGCGATAATTCTAACCATCAATTGCTGGCAGATATGAATGCTGAGCTGCTGCGTGAATTTTTCTTCTTTGATGCTAGCGCCTCGCTACTGCAAAGGATAATTGACCCTGAGGGGAATATTGGGCAGGGGAATATCGCTTTTTCCGGCAATCGACGAAACGTTGCTACTGTCACTTTGTCCCCCTATCTTAAAACGAGGATTGGCAGCTGGTCGTTAGCAGAAGTTCGCTATACGCAAAGCAGGGTTAGATCCCTTGATGGAACGGCAGGCGATAGTGTTGCAGACGCAGTATCGGGTCAGTTTGCTAATGCAAGATCACTGGGTCGCTGGTCTTGGCAAGTAGGGTTCTCCTCTCGCTATGTGCAATATACAACAGGTCTGCGTCCGGATGAACGATGGAAAAATATTGATCTTGCCGCAGATTACCGTTTTAGCCGAAAGATTGATGTCAGAGGTACGGTGGGGTATGAGGACAACGAATATCAACGAGGAGGTGGAATCACTGCGCCAAAAGGTGCCTTTTGGAATGTGACTGTGAACTGGCATCCAACACCACGCACCAATCTCGTGGTTGGTAGGGGGGAACGTTATTTCGGGCCGGCTTGGAACTTTAGCTTGGAGCATCGTACCCGACGCAGCACCATCACTGGGGGATACACCCGTGAATTGTCTTCTCGGCGGCAATATATGCTGGATGTATCTGCGTTTGATCAGTATAGCGACCCCACTCTTGATTCTGTTGCTGCTGCGCAGGCTGTCGGGCCGATTCCGGTTAACGAGGTTTTTATACGGCAACGCGTGTCACTTGGCACTGATTTTCGCACGCTTAAATCGAAAACCGCATTGAATGTTTATACGGAATCCCGTGATTATCAGTTGAGTGGTCGCGAAGAAGATATCATTGGTAGTTCATTGAGTTGGCTTTGGGATTTCAACCGGCGCGACTCACTTACCTTTGCAATGGATTCACGAAGGACAAATGTGGTGGGTGAATATTTTGATCGCTTGAATACTTTGCGTACGAGTTTTGAGCGAAAGCTTGGCCGCCGTCTTACAGCCACTTTTGATGCGCGGCGCACAGCAAGAGAGCGAGGCATAGGTGCTGACTATACCGAGAACCTGCTTACAGCACGCTTAACCCTGAACTGGTAACACTAAAGCAGAACAATATGACCATTAAACAGCATTTCAAAATTCTCTGCGTGGTGGGTGCTCGCCCCAACTTTATGAAAATTGCGCCAGTGATTAGTGCAATAGGGCAGTCGGCACTGCTTTCATCCTATTTAGTACATACTGGTCAGCATTACGATGCTGCCATGAAGCATGCTTTTTTTGATCAGTTGGGTATCCCTGAGCCTGACATCGACCTTGGTGTAGGCTCTGGGTCGCATGCTGTGCAGACGGCGGAGATCATGCGACTTTTCGAGCCCGTTCTGGAGGCCGAGCAGCCTTCTGTGGTGCTGGTGGTGGGAGATGTCAACTCCACTATTGCGTGCGCATTAGTCGCCAGCAAGAAATCCGTCCCGGTGGTGCATGTTGAAGCGGGGCTGCGTAGTTTTGACCGAGCCATGCCGGAAGAGATCAACCGGGTACTTACTGATCAGATCTCGGATCTTCTTTTTACCACTGAAAGTGATGCCTTGCCAAATTTGAAGAAAGAAGGGATTGATGGGGCTCGCGTTTATTTTGTGGGTAATGTAATGATTGATACCTTGCGTCGAGAAATGGAGAAAAAGGTACCGGTCGAAGAAACGTTGGCCTTGGCCAAGGCTCCCAGCACCTTTTCTCCCGGCAATTATGGATTGCTGACATTGCATCGCCCCTCAAATGTTGATAAGCCTCAAGTGCTGGAACGCCTGCTGCGTACGCTCGCAGATATCGGCAAACACCTGCCACTGATATTTCCAATGCATCCGCGCACCGAGAGCAAGATTTCTGAAGCTGGCCTTGGCGAATTGCTTGATAATTCACAAATCCTAACCTTGCCTCCGCAAGGCTATCTGGAAATGTTGGGTTTGATGTCTGAGTCTCGCCTGGTTTTGACAGACTCTGGTGGTATCCAGGAGGAGACGACTGCCTTGGGAGTTCCCTGCATCACTTTACGCGAAAATACCGAGCGTCCTATTACCGTATCGCAGGGTACAAATACTGTAGTTGGTACCGACCCAGAGCGTATCCGTACTGCCTTCGATGATGTGATGAGCAATGGTGGCAAGGTGGGAAGGGTTCCTGAGCTGTGGGATGGTAAAGCAGCAGAACGGATCGTTAAGGTTCTTGAGAAATGGCTCAATGAACGCTCCCAGAACTCGCTAGTCAGTTAAGGCTGAGTTGTGGCTAACTCTATTATCAATGCCATGACCGTGGACGTGGAGGATTACTTTCAGGTTTCTGCCTTCGAGGGGAGCATTGATCGCAGTCAATGGGA
This sequence comes from Chromatiales bacterium, assembly GCA_011053135.1. GTDB lineage: Bacteria > Pseudomonadota > Gammaproteobacteria > SZUA-140 > SZUA-140 > SZUA-76. The sequence goes on along the minus strand of DRLG01000103.1, from coordinate 24,843 downwards.
GCGATTACCTTGCCGCGTGGAGAATAATACCAACAGAATACTGGACCTATTTGATGAGACTGGCACCAAAGCCACCTTTTTCACTTTGGGTTGGGTGGCGGAGCGCTATCCGGGCCTCATTCGGCGAATTGTCAAGGATGGACACGAGCTGGCCAGCCATGGTTTTTTGCATGTGCGGGTTACTCAGCAGACACCCGCGGAATTCCGTGATGATATAACACGTACCAAGCTGTTGTTGGAGGATATCTCGGGTAGCGCTGTGTTAGGCTATCGCGCAGCGAGCTACTCGATTGGAGCGTCCAACTTATGGGCTCATGATGAGCTGGCAGAGGCAGGTTATGTGTACAGTTCCAGTATCTACCCTGTGCAGCATGACCTCTATGGCATGCCAGAGGCGCCTCGGTTTGCCTTTTGGCCAAACGGTGAGCAAGGCCTGCTGGAAATTCCCATAACAACGATTCGAATATTGAATAAGAACCTGCCTTGTGGTGGCGGGGGATTTTTCCGGTTTTATCCCTATGCAATTTCCCGATGGGCTTTGCACAGGGTCAACATGAATGAGAATCAGTCGGGCATGTTTTATTTTCACCCATGGGAAATCGATCCCGATCAGCCCCGACAAAATGGCATCAGCTTGAAGGCACGCTTTCGACACTACCTCAACCTTGGGCGTATGGAGAATCGTATTCGGGCCTTATTGAATGATTTTTCATGGGGACGCATGGATCACGTGTTTCTGTCTAGGAGGGCACACTCATGACTGGCAATCTTACACCACTGGCAGTCTATGAGTTGAAGAGTAACGATAAGGTTCGCTGGGATGCTTTCGTAGAGACATGCCCGGAGGCCAGTTTTTTTCATCGCGCCGGCTGGAAGCGGGTGATTGAAGATGCCTTCGGGCATCCAACTTGTTTTCTATACGCTGAACGCGATGGCCAGATAGAAGGTGTTTTGCCGTTGGCGCAAATCAACAGCTTCCTGTTCGGGAATAGTCTCACATCACTGCCATTTTGTGTCTACGGCGGGGTGGCAGCCTCATCTGCAGAGGCCGCTACTCTGTTGATGGAGTCAGCGGTGAAAAAAGCTGAGGCTTTAGGTGTCGATGCACTGGAGCTTCGAAATCAAAAAGCACGAAATCCCGATTGGCCTAGTAAGGACCTCTATGTCACTTTCCGCAAGGAGATTGACCCGGATCCAGAGAAGAATCTAACAAACATCCCACGCAAGCAACGCGCCATGGTTCGTAAAGGCATAAAAGGAGGGTTGCAGGGTGAATGGGATGATGGCATCGATCGATTTTACGATGCTTATTCTCAAAGTGTTCATGCTTTGGGCACTCCGGTTTTCCCTCGCCACTATTTTTCGATCCTGCGTGAGGAATTCGCAGAAAATTCCCGGATACTGACAATCAGCAAGAACGGCCATACTGTCGCAAGCGTGATGAGCTTTTACTTTCGTGATGAGGTTCTGCCCTATTATGGTGGGGGCACGGCAGAGGCGCGTTCGCTAAAAGGTAATGACTTCATGTACTGGGATCTCATGCGGCGATCGGCGGAAGAGGGCATACGCGTGTTTGACTTTGGTCGCAGCAAACAAGGCACCGGGTCTTTCAGCTTCAAGAAGAATTGGGGTTTTGAGGCCCAGCAATTGCACTATGAATTCAAGCTCATTAAGGCAAAGGAAATGCCGGACGTCAGCCCGATGAATGCAAAATACCGAACGTTCATCAAAATGTGGAAAATGCTTCCTTTGCCCATTGCAAATACGATCGGGCCATGGCTCGCCAGAAGCTTGGGATGATGAATTGGGTTCTTCCGTATTGCCCACGACCGGGTGTATACGATCGACAGTTAGCGATTTAGGCAAAATAATTTCATGGCCCGATCACAATGGCATGTCAGTATAGTCGCAGCAGGTAGCTTACTGATTGCCTTGACCGCGCTGTATTGGCAAACCATTGCATCTACAGCTGCAATCTGGTGGCGTTCCGACACCTATGCACATGGCATGCTGATATTACCAATCTCGGCTTATCTTGTATGGATGCGCCGACAAGAATTATTGTTGATTGACCCCAAGCCTGAACCGTTGGCGCTTGGTATCCTGTTTCTTCTGGCGTCCATATGGTTGCTTGCCGATATAGCCAATGTATTGGTTTTACAGCAACTTGCGCTGGTTCTGATGATGCCAGCAGTTGTCTTGGCTATATTTGGGCGGGCTGTAGTTCGTACATTAGTGTTTCCACTTGCCTACCTTTTATTTTGCGTCCCCATTGGGGAGTCGCTTGTACCGCCACTCCAGGAGTTTACGGCCTATTTTACCGTTTCTGCGTTACGCTTGAGCGGTATTCCTGTCTACCTGGAGGGGCTCTACTTTAGTATTCCAACAGGAAATTTTGAAGTAGCGGAAGCATGTAGCGGTATTCGCTATTTAATTGCGTCCATTGCCTTGGGCTTTCTTTATGCTTATTTGACTTACCGTAGTTTATGGCGACGGACACTTTTCATCGCACTTTCCATTATTGTTCCCATTCTGGCCAATGGTGTACGGGCATATGGGATTGTGATGCTGGCATATCTTAGTGATATGAAGATTGCCGTCGGTGTCGATCATATTATCTATGGATGGATATTTTTTGGTTTGGTTATGGCTCTCCTCTTTTGGTTGGGTGGCTTGTGGCGAGAAAATGACGTAAAGGTTCCTGCAGCGACAAAGGCAAGGCGCCGTATTGCTTTCCCTGGTTCAACAGAAATGAGAAAAACAGTGTTTGTTGGTTTGGCTGCCTTTCTTGTCATGGGCAGCGCACCTGTTGCATCGGTGTTGACGGGCACGAGCAGTGAGCGCACGACGCATGCGATTGTTTTTGATCTGCCGAAGGATATTGGGGGATGGAGGCTCTTAGCACAGGATGCTGAGGGATGGGCGCCGAACTATATTGGCGCAGATTCTGTGGCGAATACCATATATGAAAAGCAGGGAAAGCAGGTTCGATTTTATTTAGCATATTATGCTGCTGAAGAGCAGGGTGCAGAACTCATTAATTCAGAAAATGTCTTATTTGATCGTAGTGTATGGGTGCCAGTAGAGGAGGTGAGCCGTTCACTTGACCTTGGGTTGCCTGAACAGGTTCCCGTTAGAGAAATTGTTTTACGTTCCAATGTCACATCCCGGCTGGTGTGGTACTGGTATGATATTGATGGATATCTTACGAATGATTCTATCAAAGGGAAAATATTCACTGTCTGGCAAAGGCTTATGAGTGATGATAAGGGCAGTGCTGTATTTGCCATTGCTGCTGATTGTGATGACTGTAATGCGGAGCAGGATGCGATGAAAGATTTTTTGAAAAATATGCATCCATCCCTCATATCTCTTGTTCGAAAAAAGGCTCAGGCCTAGGCATTTCAGGTTCCCAGAGACAGTATATTTGTGCACATGCCTGCGGATCTCTATATCTAGAAGTCGACAGGTGATATGAAAAGTTTTGAATGGAGTTGATATGTTATTAGAGTATTTTGGTGGTCAGCCAATCTATTACGTATCGAAGAAAATATGTGTGGATTAGTCGGAATATTTGACCGAAAGGGACTGGGTGAAATCGACTCCGCCTTATTATCGCGCATGAATGAAATGCAGTTTCACCGGGGTCCTGATGAAGGCGGAATACACACAGAACCTGGTGTCGGTTTGGCTCATCGTCGCCTTTCCATCATAGATTTGTCAAACGGCAGGCAACCGCTGTTTAATGAAGATCACTCAGTTGTAGTGGTTTATAACGGCGAAATATATAACCATTCAGAGTTAGGTCGTGAGTTGGTCGCCTGTGGTCATAGCTTCCGCACACACTGTGACACGGAAGTAATCGTCCATGCATGGGAGGAGTGGGGGGAGGATTGTGTACAGAAATTCCGTGGCATGTTCGCCTTTGTGCTGTGGGATCGCAATAAACAAGTCCTGTTCATGGCCAGAGACCGCCTTGGCATCAAACCCTTGTATTATGCGGAGTTGGACACAGGGGAGATTATTTTTTCCTCTGAGTTAAAGGCATTGATGATCCACCCGCGTCTTCCTCGCCAACTGAGCCCACACTCAGTAGAGGACTATTTTGCCTTTGGCTATGTGCCTGACCCCAAGACTATTTTTCATGGAGTCGCCAAATTATCACCAGGTCATACGCTTACGATTTGTAAAGGCGAGGGCCTTCCAGAGCCGAAAAAATACTGGGATATTCAGTTCGATAAGGAATTGACACTTTCCGAAGAGAGCGCCGCCGACGAGCTATTGGATAGACTCCGGGAGGCAGTCAGAATACGGATGGTGGCAGAGGTTCCTCTTGGTGCATTTCTTTCTGGTGGTGTTGATTCGAGTGCAGTGGTGTCTATGATGGCGCCATTGTCTGATGAGCCAATTAATACGTGTTCAATTTCCTTTGGGAACCCGAAATTCGACGAGTCCATTTATGCTGAAAGGGTTGCAAGCCTCTACAATACGAATCATCAAGTGATGGCCGTGGATCCAGATGATTATGACCTCATTGATCATCTGGCGATGCTTTATGATGAACCCTTTGCGGACAGCTCGGCAATTCCCACCTATCGGGTTTGCGAAATGGCAAAGCAGCAGGTTACTGTAGCCCTATCTGGTGATGGAGGTGATGAGATATTTGGTGGTTATTTACGTTATAGATGGCATATGGATAGCGAGCGGTTAAGATCCGCCATTCCACAGTCTATTAGGCGACCAATATTTTCCGGGCTTTCTCGATTATTGCCTAGGTTGGCGATGATACCTAAAGTGACTGCCCTCAAGGAAACTTTCGAGTCGATATCAAGGGATGGTGTTGATTCTTATTTCCAGTTAATCAGCAGCGTCAAGGACCCACTTCGGAAACAATTGTTTAGTGACTCATTTAGGCATGAGTTGCAGGGCTATCGGGCTGTGGATGTATTTTATCAACATGCTGAAAATGTGCCTAACGTAGATGCTCTTACGCTGATTCAGTATCTGGACCTTAAAACTTATCTGCCGGGCGATATTCTAACAAAAGTCGACAGGGCGAGTATGGCGGCCTCTCTTGAAGTTAGGGTTCCTATCCTGGATCACAAGCTTGTTGAATGGGCTTTCAGATTGCCACGAAAGCTTAAGTTGCGGAAGGGGAGTGGGAAACATATCTTTAAACAGTCACTGCATTCCCGTCTTCCCAATGACATTTTATATCGCCGTAAAATGGGATTTGCAGTTCCCCTGGGGGCTTGGTTTCGTGGGCCACTTCGAAATCGTGTTCGGGATGTCCTGCTTAACGAGAGGATGAGTGACTCTGGTTTTTTTAATCACAATGTTATTCTGCGCTTGCTTGATGAGCACCAAAGTGGGGGCAGAGATCACAGTGTTGTGCTGTGGACCTTGTTGATGTTCGAATCATTTCAGCGCAGGCTTATTGAAAATTAGTGTTCTATGATGGATTAAGATTGTGTTCACTTTGATTGCCGAATCAGGGATAGGGGGCAGCATGTATTTCGATAGTAGAGTTGGGGTAGTGATACGATGCTTGCGTGCGGTAGCATCTAATCAAGTGGCTCGTCTAGCGCCACGCTTCTACTTAAACGTTACGTCGCAGACGGGGCGTGGTTCTCATGTAGAAACGGTAAAGGAAGTGGCGGATTACTTTTTTGAATGTTTCGATGACTACTTTCGAAAACTGGGTGTTCCACGGGAAGACATAACAGCTTACCTGTCAGGAAAAAGCGTTTTGGAGTACGGCCCAGGTGATCTTCCGGGAGTTGGGATGTTGATGTATGCACATGGCGCAGAAAAGGTAATATGTGTTGACCGTTTTTCCATGGTATCCATTAATCAAAAAAATACTCAAATACTAGAAAATATCATATCACGTTTGGATGGGGAGGCGCTGGAAAGAGTGATGTCATGTTTTAATGACTTTGGCGAAATCAGTTCAGGCTTTGCAGAAAATCGGATATGTTATTACATTCACCCAAATGGGTTATCGGGCTTAAAGAATTCTGTTGATTTGGTGTATTCACGCGCAGTACTTGAGCATGTAAACGACTTATATGCCACATTTTTAGATATGGCAAGTGCACTCAAAACTGGCGGTACCGCAATCCACAAAGTTGACCTTAAAAGTCACGGCTTGCACGAAAAAAATCCTCTTGATTTTCTTGTTTGGCCTACGCGCTTATGGAATTTGATGTATGCGCACAAAGGCGCCCCAAATCGCTGGCGGTTGAACAAGTACCTCGAGGTGATTGAGATGATACCTGTCGACACCATACTGATTGAGGCAACAGAATTAGCGGCTGAATCTGATGTTGATAATATTGGACCATACCTTGCGAAGCCTTTTCAAGAAGTATCAAAAGAGGATTTGGCCTGGTTGGGGTTTTGGCTGGTATTGCGTAAGAGCGATGGAAGTGCTATGCGGAATGTACAAGATGTTTCAAGTAATATTAAAGAGCCACTGATTAATTCCGGGCGAGCTGATGTGATTTTTGATTCAAGGATGCCAGCGATGAATTAATCGGGTTTCCCTCTCCGGGGATTTAACAGTCGACAGACAAATGAATTGTGGTTATTGGTGACGCTGGATATGTGTGGGATTTATGGAATATTAACAAGAGGTGATAGTCAGCTGTTAAATACTGATGTCCTTCGTCGTATGGGTGATGTAATAGCATATCGCGGGCCAGATGATGCGGGAGCGTATATTGGGAATGGCGTTATGTTGGGCATGCGCCGTTTATCTATTATTGATCTGGCGGGCGGGCACCAACCCATTTCTAATGAGGATGGTACTCTTTGGGTTGTCTGCAATGGTGAGATCTATAACTTTCAAGATTTGCGCAATAGCCTTACACAGCGCGGTCATGTATTTAAAACGGCGAGCGACACAGAAGTCATACTGCATCTGTACGAAGAGTATGGAGATGATTTTGTTAACCACCTTGATGGAATGTATGGATTTGCGTTATGGGATGGTAAAAGGGAACGTCTGCTCATCGGCCGAGATCGTTTGGGGATCAAACCACTTTACTACTTACGCGATCGAAAACATCTGATTTTTGCTACTGAGGCCAAATCGATACTTTCTGTACCTGGTGTTTCGGCGGATATCGATGAAGTAGCGGTAAGGCAGTATCTTTCCCTAGGCTATGTGCCTGCTCCTTATTCGATTTTTCGAGGGATACAAAAACTACCACCAGCCTGCATGTTGATATGTGACCGGAACGGGGAACAAATTCACCAGTACTGGCAGTTGCCGCAGGAGATTGATCGTGCATGCAGTGAGGCGCAATGGGTAGAGCAAGTACGTGAAGGGCTGAGATCTGCCGTCACCTCACAAATGGTGAGTGATGTCCCGCTGGGTGCATTTCTCAGTGGCGGAGTGGATTCGAGCAGCATTGTTGCTTTCATGAGTAAGCATAATGATGCACCGATCAACACATATGCGATTGGGTTCGATTCAGACAAGGCGGGTAGTTTTTATAATGAATTACCGTTCGCACGTCGTGTGGCTGAATACTATGGGACAGAGCACAAGGAGATCGTTGTTAGGCCGGATGTTGCGGAGCTGTTGCCTCGTCTCTTGTGGCATCTTGATGAACCTGTGGCCGATACGGCCTTTATTACCACGTTTCTGGTGTCGGAGTTTGCCAAAAAAGATGTGACGGTCATCTTGTCTGGCGTTGGAGGAGATGAACTTTTTGGAGGATACCGACGATATCTTGGTGAATATTGGGGGCGGTACTACAATTACCTACCCAGTTGGGTGCGGTCGAGCATACTCGCACCGATTGCCAAAGTGTTGCCAAGTGATCGTCACTCCCCATTACTGAATCTTTTTCGATATGCTCGTAGCTTTATGCTTGCGAGTAATTTACCACCGAATGAACGGTACAAGACATTTATCGAAGTATTTGATGAAAAGTCGTTAAACAATTTGCTGGCAAAGGACGCCGCAAATCAATTTGATGCACTGGATTCGGCTTTCAGCAAGGCTGGTTCATCTGATAGCCTGAATAACTTGTTGCACGTGGATATATTAACCCAGTTGCCGGACGATCTCTTAATGTTAACCGATAAAGCAACCATGGCTTCGTCCATTGAGTGTCGGGTTCCATTTCTGGATCATAACCTCGTTGAATTATCGGCCAGCATGCCATCCGATTTCAAGATCAAGGGCAGGCAGCTTAAATACATCTTGAAGCAGGCGATGAAGGATGTGGTTCCCGAGGATATTTTGCATCGCCAGAAAAGGGGTTTTGGCGCCCCCATGGGAGCTTGGCTAAAGGATGAGCTAATGCCGTTGGTAAACTATATTCTATCGAGCGAGACGATTGAGCAGCGGGGTTTGCTGCAAAGCAAAGTCGTGCAACAGACAATTTCGCTTCATAATGAAAGCCGAGAAGACCGAACTGATCATTTGTTGGCACTTATCAACCTGGAGCTTTGGATGCGCATGTATATTGATGGCCAGTCGCCAGCGGATCTGACTGATGAAATAAAGCGTGAGGCACTGCATTGAAAATATTGTATGTTACTCACAGGTTTCCCTTTCCCCCTAAGCGTGGAGGAAAGATCAGGCCTTTCAATATGATAAGCCACCTAAATCGGAAGAATTCTGTAACTGTGGCATCTCTTGTTCGTTCTGTGGAGGAAGAAAGGGAAGGTGAGGGATTGCGCGAACACTGTAGCAAGTATCTCATGGCGCGAATTGGAAAACCTGCGGCAATTGGACAAATGATTGCTCGGTTGCCCACGACTATACCATCATCTATGGGATATTTTTATTCCCGGTCCCTAAAAAGGAAAATTGAATTAGAATTAGAATCCACGCAGTTCGATCTTATTTTTGTGCACTGTTCCTCCGTTGCTCAATATGTCGAGAATGTAACAGGTATTCCTAAGATTCTTGATTTTGGGGACATGGATTCACAGAAATGGCTGGAATACGCGAAAGTTAAAGCTAGTGTCTTGTCTCCTGGCTATTATTTGGAAGGGCGGAAGTTAGAGAGAAACGAGAAACGTTTAGCAAAAAAATTCGACTATTGCTCATGCACTACACGGGCGGAGATGGATACTTTGCGGGCGTATAATGTCGGTGCGCGCACAGACTGGTTTCCAAATGGTGTTGATCATGTTTTTTTTCGGCCAACAGAGGAACCCTATGAAAAAGATAGTCTTTGTTTCATAGGTCGTATGGATTATTATCCAAATCAGGAGTGTATGCTTGAATTTTGCCATCATGTTTTACCCCTTATTCGGCAAAAGAGACCGGCAGTCAAGCTGACGATCATCGGTGCAGATCCTTCAAAGTCGATCATTCAACTCTCGAAAATTGATGGTGTGACAGTAACAGGATCTGTACCAGATGTTAGGCCTTATGTTTGGCGTGCAGCAGTTAATGTTGCACCATTGAACATTGCCCGGGGTACGCAGAATAAAATTCTTGAGTCTCTGGCGATGGGCGTGCCTGTAGTATCCAGTGTTATAGCTGCAGGTGGAATCGATGCGGTTCCTGGAGAGCATTTTCTTACAGCCTCAACCCACCGGGAATATGCAGATCAAATTATTCGATTGCTGGACAACCCCAGTGAGAGAGAGCGGTTTTCACAGGCCGGGCGGGATCGAATGCTTTCACATCACGATTGGGGAAAGTCAATGTGCCGTTTGGATTCGCTTATTGAAAACTGTATGCAGCTTAAAAGTGGTTCGTGAAAATACTGATTTTTGTATTCACTGAATAGGGAAGATAGTCACGTGAACATAAGTATATTTGGTTTGGGTTATGTCGGCGCGGTTTCGCTGGCCTGTTTGGCACGAGATGGGCACAAAGTTATCGGTGTTGATATCGATCCGTCGAAATTGGATTTGATCAAATCTGGACAAAGCCCAATTATTGAGGAGGGGATGCCAGAGCTTGTGGCAGAAGTGGCAATCGCTGGAAATGTTGAGGTTACAACCGACACCGCATCTGCCATACAAAACAGTGATATCTCCTTTGTCTGCGTCGGAACGCCAAGTCAGAATAATGGAAGTCAGAACTTAAATGCGATTGAGAGAATTTCAGAACAGCTTGGTGAAGCAATAAAAAATAAGGAACAGTTTCACACTATTGTCATTAGATCAACGGTCGTGCCGGGCACCGTTGAAAAATTAATCGGCCCAACAATTGAAAAGTTTTCTGGAAAAAAGAACGGCCAGGACTTTGGCCTCTGTTTTCAACCAGAATTTCTCCGAGAAGGAAGTTCAATCAAGGATTATGACAACCCACCCTTGACCGTGATTGGCGGTGGTGATGAGCGATCAATTCAGCAATTGCGAAAGTTGTTTGGACATCTTCCTGCAGATTTTGTCACCACAAGTGTTCGATCTGCTGAAATGTTAAAGACGTGCTGTAACGTTTTTCATGCGCTGAAAATTACATTTGCAAATGAGATAGGGAGGCTGTGCCAAGGATTGGAAGTGGATTCGCGTGAGGTCATGGATTTGATATGCCGTGATCACCAGCTCAATATATCTAAGGCTTATCTTAAACCCGGCTTCGCATTTGGCGGCTCCTGCCTACCCAAGGACACGCGGGCTTTATTGTATCTTGCAAAACATGAAGACATTTCTTTGCCAATGCTTGCCGGGTTGATGCCAAGCAATGAGCTGCATGTTGAACATGCAATTGATGTTGTGCTGAATAGTGGGAAAAAGTCGGTTGGAATGATTGGGCTAAGTTTTAAGAGCGGAACGGATGATTTACGTGAAAGCCCCTTGGTAGCCATGGCAGAACGATTTATCGGCAAAGGTCTGGATTTGAAAATATTTGATCCTGAAGTTAATGTTGCGCGCTTGGTTGGCGCCAACCGCCGCTATATTGAAGAGACAATTCCTCATATATCGTCCTTAATGAAGGAAACCTGCCAGGAAGTTATTGAGCAATCTGATGTGATAGTAGTTGGGTTAAATGATAAGCCACTGCTGGCCCAGCTGTATGAATACACCACTGAGAATCATTTGATACTGGATTTGGTTGATGTGCCAAATCAGGAAAAACTTTCTGGCAACTATGTGGGAGTTTGTTGGTGAAATAAGGTGCACGCGCTGTAGCAATTCGTGCCAAATTTATCATGCGTATTCTCCATATCCTTGATCATTCGATCCCTCTTCATAGTGGGTATGCATTTCGTACCCGTTCTATCCTTCTGCAACAGAGAAATTTCGGTTGGGAAACTACTCACCTGACCAGCTCGAAGCACTATGCAGGTGAGGCCCTGGAGGAAGATGTCGATGGCTTTCATTTTTTTCGTACATATTCCTCGAACATGCTTTTAGATAAGCTTCCCCTGTTTAACCAGTATGCCGTCGTACGTGATTTGTCTAAACGCTTGCGGCAAGTTGTCGAAAAGGTAAAGCCACAGATACTTCATGCTCATTCACCATGCCTCAACGGCCTCGCTGCACTTCAGGTGGGAAAGGCTATGGGGCTTCCCGTTGTCTACGAATTACGTGCATCATGGGAGGATGCTGCTGTGAGTCACGGCTCCACTAAAGAAAAGAGCTTACGTTATCGTTTGTCACATGCCTTGGAAACATATGTTTTAAAAAGGGCGGATGCCATTACAACTATCTGTGAAGGATTAAAGAGCGATATTGTTTCCAGAGGGGTTGCAGCGGAAAAGGTCACGATTATTCCAAATGCCGTTGATTTGGATAGTTTTTCTGCTGCCAGGGGAACGGATTATGCATTGCGTCAGTCATTAGGACTGGATAAGCGGCGTGTCTTGGGCTTCATTGGCTCGTTTTATGATTATGAAGGCCTGGATTTATTGTTGAAGGCGTTGCCGATAATGCGGAGCACTTATCCTGACATCGCACTTTTACTGGTTGGTGGCGGCCCAAGAGAAAATGCACTTAGAGAACTAGTCGTCAAGCTTGGCATTCAGGAACATGTGATTTTTACTGGCCGCGTGTCTCATGATGATGTAGGTCGATATTATGACTTGATCGATATTCTGGTATATCCACGAAAACCAATGAGATTGACTGAGATAGTGACCCCACTAAAACCATTGGAAGCGATGGCAGGTGGCAGGCTACTGATTGCATCTGATGTTGGTGGACATCGTGAGCTTATACGTGATGGCATTACTGGAACGCTATTCAAAGCAGGGGATACAGGGGCCTTAGCTGGTGCAGTGTGCGATTTGTTGGAAAACCACCACAAATGGCCTGAGCGATTAGAGAATGCACGGCGATTTGTTGAAACTGAGAGAAACTGGCGCGGAAGCGTCGAGGGATATAGATCAGTATACAATGGTTTATTGCATCGATAATCATTAGTAGTTTTCCGCTCCTTGGAAAATATAGATATTTTAATGAATCTTGTACCTTTATTACACCATACCAGTATACGTTTGCTGAGTTCCCTTATTATGCCTTCGCCGCAGCAGAATAAGTTGCTGGTGTTGTTTTATCATCAGGTTCTGAAGGAGGCAGACCCTATTCTTTGCGATGAGCCTGATGCCGAGACGTTTGACTGGCAAATGGGTGTTATAAGCAAATATTTCAATGTGTTGCCCCTTAGCGAAGCTTATGAACTTATGATTCGAGGAAGGCTTCCAAGGCGTGCGGTATGCGTTACCTTTGATGATGGTTATGCAAATAATATTGATGTTGCATATCCGATACTCAAGAAATGGAATATTCCAGCGACATTCTTTATTGCTGTTGGATTTCTGGATGGTGGCCGGATGTGGAATGATACGGTCATCGAATCGATTAGAAGGGCGGATCAGGAATACCTTGATTTAAGCAAATTTGGATTGTCTGGCTATGAGATTTCCGATGAATCACAGCGCCTCAATGTAATAAGAGAAATTTTGAATGAGTTGAAGTATTTGTCAGTTAACGAACGAATGCATAAAGTTGAGCGTATTGCAGAGTTTATTGGCAAGGAGTTGCCGGATCACATGATGATGCGTTCGGAACAGGTTGCGGAATTGCATAAAGGTGGCATGGAAATTGGGGGGCATACAGTAAATCACCCCATTCTTGCACGCCTGTCGTCAGAAGAGGCAGAAAGCGAAATTGTTTCAGGAAAGAATGTTTTATACGAATTATTGGGTGATCAGGTAACTTCATTCGCTTATCCAAATGGGGTGCCTGGAAAAGATTATACGGGATTGCATGTTGATATTGTCCGTCGGGCTGGATTCAGGCTTGCTGTGTCAACTGCCTGGGGTTGCGCGACAAACAGAATTGATAGATACCAGTTACCCCGGATAGGATCTTGGGATCGCACCCCAGAGCGGTTTTCATTGCGTCTTTTACGCACTTATCTGGATCGCAATGTTCTTACTGCTTAGCATCGCTGCTAAAAAGGTAAGGTTGTCGGCTAAAGGGCAAGGTTCTTTTGAGAGACAATGCTGATGTGCAATTGTAACCAATGTTAGTGACAATCGATTAGACATGAGAGATATCGCCATAGTATTGATTGTTGCGGGAGCGCTGCCAATGATACTTGCGCGGCCCCACATCGGTATCCTCGTATATAGCTGGATAAGCTATATGAGTCCGCATCGTTTAACGTGGGGGTTTGCCTATGATTTGCCATTTGCGCAGGTGACATCACTGGCTACTGTCGTAGCATTATTTTTCTCAAAAGAACCAAAACGCTTTCCCTGGACTGGAGTTACTGCTGTCTGGATACTATTTATATTATGGGTATCCATTACAACTTATTTTGCCGTCGATACACCGGAGTCGTTGGTTGCATTAGAAAAGTTTTTCAAGGTCCAGTTCATGATTATGCTCACCCTGGTGCTGATCGTGACACGTGAACGCCTTATTGCATTGGTTTGGGTCATTGCGTTATCCCTGGGATTTTATGGAATAAAAGGGGGGCTGTTTGCAATTCGAACCGGAGGGGAGGCTCGGGTTTGGGGGCCTGAAGGTAGTTTTATTTCAGGCAATAATGAAGTGGGACTTGCGTTGATAATGATTTTGCCACTTTTTCGCTTCCTCCAAATGCAAAAAGTGAGACCTATCATTTGGTGGGGGTTGACCGGCTCAATGGGGTTGATTGCGCTAGCTATATTGGCGACTCGTTCGCGCGGAGCAATGCTTGCGCTTGTTGCAATGACCTTTTTTATCTGGCTAAAAAGCCAACAAAAAATGCGAGTTGGCCTAGTTTTGCTGATTATATCGCCGGTAATGTTGATGGCCATGCCCCAAAGCTGGTGGGATCGTATGGAGTCATTGAAGAACTACGAACAAGACAATTCGGCTATGGGGAGACTGACGGCATGGGAGTTCGCCATTGACATGGCGAGCAACCGCTTTACGGGGGGGGGATTTAACTCTTTTGTGGAAGAAAATTACCGGCGCTATTCACCCAACCTTACGACTGAAATTATGCAGAGGGACGGACGTTTTCAAGGGGCACATAGTATCTATTTTAGCGTGCTTGGTGAGCATGGATTCATTGGGATTATTTTGTTTTTATTGCTGGGGATTCTGGCGTTCAGAGTCGGTAGCTGGGTCATTGTAAATACGCGTGGAAGTCCAGAATTAATATGGGCTAATAATTTAGCGGCAATGGTGCAGGTTAGTATTGTTGGCTATGCGGTTGGTGGCGCATTCCTTGGGCTCGCCTATTATGACCTCTATTATAATTTGATTGCTATTCTTGTTCTTACGAAGATAATTGTTCAGAGGGAGATTAACCCCGATAAAAACAGGGTAGCTATCCAGCCTGGTTTAATGTCTGCAAGAGGCCAGAAAGTAGGTTATATGCACGATTGAACTGCAGGCTATGGCGGATTTGTTGCGGCAAGAGTTAATGGTTTCGTTACCTCGGCACAGGCCGGGTCCAGTACTTTGGCTTTCCTGGATTCCGGCCTGCGCTGGAATGACGTGAGGTAGACTACTCAGGAATTCCTTAAGGGTTTTCTCCATGCTCGCTTAACCATTGTTCAAGCATGGAAAGAATCCATACCATTTCACCGTAGTACGCGGCATGGTCATTCAGATGCGTGCCTATCAATTGATCAATGAAATCTTCACGGATTATTTTTCTATGTTTGAGCTGGGTTAGGTTGCCGTAGATCAGCTCCTGGAGGGGCTTGGATGTTTGCAGCCATAAGCCAAAAGGCAAGCCAAAGCCGTGCTTTGATTTTGTTATGATTTCTTTCGGTAAAAAATCCTTTATTGCCTCTTTATAAAAATAACGAAGTTTGGAGTTTTTCAGCTTCAGAGAGGGGGGGACTTTAGTGGAAAAATCCACTAACTCATCATCAATCATGGGGTAACTTACGTCTACTCCAGCAAGTTGGCACATTCGGTTGACTTTTCTTAAGTCGTTGTCCGCCAATGTTAGTTTCCAGTCCAGATAGAGCATTCTGTTGATGATTGAGGTGCTGGGTGCCCGCTGGTATGTTTCTCGCAGCTCGTTGCCCGGATGATCTATATCTATCTGGTCTAGGAAGTCGGCACAGAAAATGTGGCTTGGCAACATACGGTTGAGGAAGTTGTATGTCTGCATTCGGTCCGGCATGGGAGCCATTGCTTGTTCGACGTACCGCTTCACCTTGAATAAAGGACGGACCTGAAAGGGTTTTGGCAGATTCAGGAAGACCGGTTCAATAAGCCCCTTGCGCAATACGCTTGGCAGCTGTTGGTAGAGGTCGAATATTTTTTGTGTGGCGTAGCGAGCGTTGCCGGCAAAAAGTTCATCGCCGCCATCTCCAGCTAGCAACAGCCGGGTTCCATTTTCACGGGCAAGTTGTGCACAGTAATAGGTAGGGACAGCAGATGAATTGCCAAAGGGCTCGTCATAGGCGCGCGCAATCTTCGGGATTGCATCAACTATGTCGTCTGGGGTTACATAGTATTCATTTATGACATTGCCAAAATGTTTTGCGGCAATGCGAGCATAGGCAATTTCATCATATCCCTCGGAAGCAAAGCCGATGGAATAGCAGGGGGGAGGGGAGTCCGAGATTTCCGCCAGCATTCCAGAGACGGTTGAACTGTCTGTTCCCCCGCTCAAGAATGAGCCTGTCATGCCGTTGGCGGCGTTACGTTTTACTGAGGCCCGGAGTACATCCATGAGTTCTTCTTTTAGGTGGTCGAAGGATTCGCCTCCATGATCCAGAAATTCTGGCTGCCAGTAATGGTTAAGTTCAATGCTCCCATTTCGAAATAGGAGACACTGCCCGGGCTCAAGCTTGTGGATGTTTCTGTAAATGGTTTTTGGGCTGGGGATTACATGAAAATAGACGTAGTTATACAGTGCCTGATAGTCAATTTCCGGTGTGACTGCAGGGTGTTTGGCTACAGCTGACACCGTTGATGCGAATACCAACCCACCGTCCCGAGTAACGGAATAGCATAACGGCTGAATGCCCATTCGATCGACGGCAAGAAAGGCGGTATTTTGGTCTGTCTTGATTATCGCGGTTGCGAAACTGCCTCGAATATGTTTCAGGTATTCGGCATCCCAGCGTTGGTAGGCTGAGAGTATCATTGTGGCGGGAGAGCCGCTTTCGATATCAGTTGCGGGCGGTTGCGGCGAGCCTGAGAGGGCGGCCGCCACCCCAGATGAGGATATGGATACTTGACCCTCAGTATTTGATTTTGTAAATAACCCCCAAGATGAACGTTGTTCCCCTTGCCAATGGTCTCCGTATGGGGGGAGGGAGGACCTCATGCGCGACAATGTTTCTGCAACATTGTCTTGTGGGATGTCGGTACCGATCCAACCACACAATCCGGTCATTTTTAGGATACTCTCTGATAGGTGCCCTGGGTCCTTCAAGGGGAGGGGCTAGTTGGGTATTTACTGATGCCCCGATGCTTGCTGGGGGGCGCGAAATAAAAAACGCAGGTGGTGAGGAATTTTCTCACAAATCCATACATAATCAAGAGGTTGCGGATATTATTTAGATGGCTGAAGCCCGCCGCCTGCGTAAATGTATATTCAGCCCGTTACTCTTACATACATCAGTTCAACTTGGTACTCTATATGACTCTGGTATGGTTAGGGCGATGGAAATCATACTATATTCTATGGTCTTCTGATCTGGTTTTTTCTTCTATGGTAATTGGTACAGCTACGAAAGGTCGAGTAATGGTTGGTCATGATGTCAGGGTATCACGCCATACATGCAGCTCACCGCTAGTCATTGGTTTGATTTTTCTATTCTTTGTGGGCGCTGTTCATGCAGAAGATTGTGGTGATCCATTCTCGAATGGTGTTGGGCCCTTTGATTATACTAACCCTGCTGATCGGCGTGATCCGTTGAGGATTCCCATTGTTGAGAAGCACCATTTCAATATGGATATTCAGACATTGAAGGGAGGGCAAACTGGCGCCTACATAATGACTGACTTGGACTATCTGTTACGTGCCGTTCCGAATCATCATCGTGGCCTCTATACTATGGCACGTCTTTATACTTCTGGAGTGAGGACTGATGGCGCGAAGTGGTCGGCAGACTGTTATTTTCAGCGGGCATTGCATTTTCGGCCGACGGATGGCGTGGTTTATATGGTCTATGGCATTTTTCTGAGTAAGCAGGGGAAATTTGAAGAGGCAATAAAAAATTACCGGCAAGCTATGAAGTTATTGCCCGAATCTGCTGAGCTTTATTACAACATGGGCCTTCTGTATCTTGATCAGAAGGACTATGAGAAGGCCATGAGCTTTGCCGAAAAAGCCTACGCTCTGGGCTATCCCTTGCCTGGGCTAAAGGATAGTCTCAAGCGTAAAAACGCTTGGAATCCGAGTATTGATTTGCAGGTCAAGTAACAGCAAAGTATCGCCCGCTTTTTTCGCCCCTTCAGGGGTTCTCCCTGGAAGCGGAAAGGCAAGGCCTCTCGGAGGGGGTGCAAATTCAGTCTGGGGGATGTGAGCACTGCCCGATTTTTTTATCATTTTTTTGAGGGGGAATCCTTTTGCATTAGGCTGCGAATTGATTCGATCAATTGCTTAAGAGCTGGGCGCAATGTGTTTTCGATGATTCCCAATGCGGTTCCGCGCAAGGTGCGGTTATACACTTTTATGCGATACAAGTCCTGAAATTGCTCGGCCCACCGTCGCTTGTAGGCGATATCTCCGGGACCCATATCGTAGCGCTGAAGCTCCGCTGAAAATAGCTGCTCAGTAAGTTTCCAGTTCAAATAGGTGCCGGGCGACAAGTCGTCAAGAGAAGAGTCATAGTCGGCCCGAAGTGCTGAGACGATACCATTATAAGTAAGTTGGTATTCCATGGCGGCAGGCGCGTCATCCAGGTATAGGAGCCAGATGGATAGCCATCCCTGCTGATGCGCATGATCTGACAGCCTTTTGATGAATGCTGATGGCCCTGGATTTTCCAAAGTAAGGCCAGTTTTTGTTTTCCAGCTGCGTGATGACAGGTTTATCGCCGCTGACAGTGATTCAATGGCGGCGGCGTAACTGGCGTTAGATCTTGTCTGACGAATTTCAACGGTTTTGCCTGATTTTTTTAGTTGGTTGGCTATGTAGTTGTTACCTTTCTTTAGTCGCCTACTCCGTCGTGCGTAGTACTCCTCCCAGGTACCTTTTAAGCTGAACCCGGGGTTGTTGCCATCGTTTACTGTCCGTGTTGCTAACTTGTGGTTTTGCAATAAAGCAGGTAGTCGATGAAGGCATGGGGCATTCTGCTCCAGCTTTTCTTGTTCGAGATAGTCCCATCGAATTGATCCGCCAGCTAAAAAATCAATCAACACCGATAGAACCTCATCAATTTCTGCGGGGTCAGCCAGAATGTTGCAATTTTGAGTGTCGGGAACTGTTAGAAAGGCAAGTTCATGCGTTTTCATAAAGTAGCGTGTTGATACAGATGACATAAGTGGGCATATGCCAATGAGTTTATCGTCGCGCCATACAGCGAGTATGGATAGTTTGTGGGTTTCCTTGCGCCATTGCCAAGCGGCATCGAACCATTCAAAACGTAGGTAAACTGAATGCTTGTTCGTTAATTCCGCTAGTCGATTCCAGGCATCCCTGAGTGATGGGAGCTCGTTCTCATTGTTGATAAGAGTGACGTGGGTTTTGCAAATATTCATAGATCTATGTTGAGTAAGTGAAGTGAGGTTTCCGCATGGCCAAATTTCGCTAAAAATGGAAAATCTTGCAGCGATGGCTGGATGGGTGTGTGCCCAATGTAAGAGAGGCTGGGCCATCCAAGGTACCAGTACAGAGAAGAATGTAATGCATAAAGGAGCGGCTACCGTGTCAGGTAAATTCAGGTTAATACGGACTCGGGCATGATAAAAACCAAGTAACCTAGAGGGCAGCCGATTTCCCGCGATTATTGTATTGGCTGCATGGCCTTATGTTAACATCATTGAGTTTGATGTTTGGCAGTGATTAGAGAAAAGTGGGGGCGGTATGGGACAAGGGCAGCTGCTGATAAGCGGTAAATTTCAACGGCCTTGGTTTCAACGCAATACGGACTAAATTCGAGTCATTTTCTGCAAGGCCCCTCACCCAGATCCAGGTACCAGCACAGGCGCTAAAGGGAGTTAACTCGCTGATTGCTATGAATAAATTTATGGGGTTATGCTGGGGCATGAACATGTTTCTGGAATGTTTATTGATTGGGTGTTTGTCATGACAAAAAAAGTTTTGATGGTCGCCTATCATTACCCGCCGGTACGGGGTAGCAGTGGCCTACAACGCACGCTTAAATTCTCTCAGTATCTGCGGGAAAATGGCTGGGAGCCGATTATTCTCACGGCCCATCCACGGGCCTATCCTCAAGTTGGGGAGGATCAACTAGGTGAAATCCCGGAAGAAATCATAGTGAAGCGGGCCTTTGCCTTGGATACCGCCAAACATCTAGGCGTTGGCGGTAGATATCCTGGGCTCCTTGCGACGCCTGACCGTTGGGTTACCTGGTGGATGGGGGCAGTGCCCGTAGGCTTGAATTTGATACGGCGGCTCAAGCCCCAAGTTATCTGGTCGACCTATCCCATTGCGACGGCGCATCTTATCGGTCGCACGCTGCACAACATGTCTGGGTTACCTTGGGTTGCCGATTTTCGTGACTCCATGGTGGATGATGATTATCCACCAGATCCCAAAATGCGCAAGGTTTACTCAAGAATCGAACGACGTACAGTCACCACTGCAAACAAGGTCGTTTTTACAACGCCTAGCGTTACGCGTATGTACGCGGAGCGATATCAAGATTTGCCAGAGTCACGGTGGACTTTTATACGTAACGGCTATGATGAGGAAAATTTTCGCTCTGTAGAGGGGGGGAGCACTGTCGAGCGCCGGGTGCCTGGGGCGCCAATAAAGCTTGTTCACAGTGGTCTGCTATATCCTTCGGAACGTGACCCACGGCCATTTTTTGCTGCGATCTCTGAACTCAAGAAGCAGGGACTTGTATCTGCATCAAGCTTAAACATCATCTTGAGGGCGAGTGGCAATGAGGATACATATATCAAGATGATCAATGATTCTGGCATTGGAGATATTATCAGCTTGGAGCCAGCCATTGATTACAGTGATGCCCTTAAAGAGATGCTGGGGGCTGACGGACTTCTGGTTTTTCAGGCTGCCAATTGCAACCATCTCATTCCGGCAAAGGTGTACGAATATCTTCGGGCTAAACGGCCAATCCTGGCCCTCACTGATCGTCATGGGGATACTGCACAGCTGCTCCAGGAGTGTGGAGTGGACACCATTGCACAGCTTGACTCGATGGAGGATATTCGAACTAAATTGGCAGATTTCCTCGATCGTATTAGGAAGAGGGAAGGGCTGAAAATTCTCGACTCTCAGGTTTCGAAATATTCACGCCGCTCACAAGCGAAAGAACTGGCCAAAATATTTGATTCTTTTTCATGATAATGGTGTAGGTAATGTTGATGCGAATTTCTATTGTTTAGGGGTTCCCCTAATCCCTAACTTTTCAAGCGGCTATTCATTAACGGCAGATTTCCATCTGCTTATGACTAGGTCTCTGTGATATCCAGTGAATGCAAAAATGAGTAAAGTGCCTGTGTATATATTTAGTAGGGTTTTTCCCATATTGATAATATTGTCAATTTGGGTGCCGGTCTTATTATATTTTTATGTAAAAACTGACTCGATTGATGATGGCACTCTGGAACAGTTGCGGAGTGCACCAAGTGATGATGTTATTGATGAGATCAGTAAAACTTCCCTGATTCATGAGCTGGCACCAAGCAGCTGGCAGAAACTTGAAATTGCAGAACGTATATTGGAAGGGGAGTTTCGTATCCCCCGATATCCTGAGATAGAAATAAGCCGTTCTTTTGATCCGCAGGATCTACATAAAGGCGGCCCGACATTTCAGCTGCTCACAGCAAGTCTGCTTATTCCAAAGTATCTGTTGGATGCTTATGAAATAACCGGTGATGAAAAATATTTCCTTGCGGCTCGTGATTATATTGTTGCTTGGGCACAGTATGAACGCGAGGCTTGGCTCGAGCCAGGATATTTATGGAATGATCATGCGATTGCCCAGCGAGTGTATATCCTTGGTAGGTTGTGGCGATGGTATCGTCATCATGATCAGTATAGCCACGATGACGCGCGCCTCATTGTGCAGGCGGTTGTGCGCAGCGCAAATATGCTTTCCAAATCCGACCATTTTACCTTTTCGACTAATCACGGGGTAATGCAAAATATTGCATTGTTACACATTGCCGTTGCGTTTCCAGAATTGCCGATGCGTAAGCAATATACTCAGTTGGCCATTGATCGGTTACAGGAACAATTTGGATTTTTTATTAACCAGGAAGGCGTCGTTCTGGAGCACTCCGCAGGCTACCATGAGTTTGGCCTAGAGTTGATGGGAATGGTTTTGCGGTATATGACATTGTTGGACTTGCCTATACCCGATGATTGGGCTGATAAATATAAAAAGGCCAAGATTTTTTATGCGCAGTTGCGGCGTCCGGATGGAACTCTGCCGATGTTTGGTAATACAGAAAATTCTGCTGGCAAGGCCGTTCATGTAACGGAGTTGGATAACCAGGGCCGGGCAAGCAAGCTTTTTGTTCCTGAAAGTTGGGGAGATAAGCAGCCAGAATTTTTAGCCCCGGTTGCGGGCTACGCTGTCTGGTGGAGTGGGCTTGAAAAAGATGGATGGGAAGAGAAATCTAATCAGACAGTTATCGCATGGTCAAATTTTGAAGGGCATGGCCATAAGCACGCTGATGAACTGAGTGTATTGCTTTGGGGTGGCGGGCAAACTTGGTGGACGAATGTCGGCTATTGGTCATACGGCGCCAAATATCTTGATAAAGCCTGGTCCTGGGATGGCTCGAATGCACCACATATTGAGGGCGAGAATCCAAAAATTCAAAGAAAAGCCGAACTTTTATTTTATGGATCAAAAAAAGGCCTGTCTGTTGTTGATGTCCAACGGAGTAATGCAGACGGCTATGTTGCTCGCCGTCAAGTGGTGCACATCGGTGATGACCTCTGGCTTGTCTTGGATAACGTGGAAGATGCCTTGAGGCGCACAACGCAATATGCATGGACAACATTTCCGAATGTTTCTGTTCAAGAAGGGGGCTTTGATGGGGGGTATACGCTAAGAAGTTCAATGTCACATGCTTCTTTAGGCGTAGCTTTTTTAGGATCCAATGAGTCTGTCATTGAGCAATTGCGCGGGAGTTTGGAACCGTTTGTCGGTCTGGTTGCCATGGAGCGGGAAGTTTATGAGTCCGAAGCGTTTAATGTTCGAATTCCGGGTTCTGGATGGGTGGCTACGGTATGGAAAATGTCTCTTTATGGGGGAAACCCGCCGCAACTCATGAAGCCGATAATGGATGAATGGAAGGGACCGGAAGATTGGCAGTTGTCCATTCCATTGGCTAGTGGTGATTTGAAAATTGTTCGTGGGCAGGCGTTAGTAGATGTGCGTGATGGTGAAACAAGTATTGCGTCACTTTCACTTGTTCGTCCTGATAAAGGCAAGATTGCAGAGCGCATGTTAGCAATTAAGTCAAACTTTCAGGCAGCTGCGGCCGAGTATAAAGGATTCCACCTGCTATATCCTTATCGTTTAAAGGTCACGTATCTGATTTTCGCTTTATTTGTTTTACAGGAGCTATTGTTTTTCGGGGTTCGTCGGTTTTATCGGCGGTCTGAAAATACGTTGTACTTGCTGTCTTCAGGCGCCTGGATTGCGGTGGCGTTTTGGTTGCAATTTTTCTATTTCACTAACTGATTATTAAATCTCTCCGGGTTATATTTCTGTCCACATGAAGCGCACTAAATAAAAACCAGGATTCGATACCCCATAGCTTACTATGGGGTGGTTCCTTCCCCGGTGCTGCGCTGATGATTGTCCGGCACCGCCCTAGTTATTATCCGGTGTTGCCCTAGTAAGCTTGGCTCCATGAAGGAAATGCCATAATTTAAGGGTAACCATACTGATTCCAATACATATCACAGACCTAATATGATCTGGTTCGCAGATTTTTCTTGGATGCTGGATTAATCTCCAGCTCATCCAGCTCAACTCCGCAGTGGGCACAGGCACCAGGCACGTTGATAATGTAAAAGGAATCAGTAGGTGACTTACGTGATAATAAGGCTTCCCGCAAAATATTTATTAGTGTTGCATATGCTCGCAGCACTTATTGTGTTCATGGGGTCAGGTACGGTGGCTGCGGGCCCGATTCAAGATCTTCAGCCCGGTCAGTGGTATGAGATTCCCAATTCAAAGCTCAGGGACGTGCTGCCTTCGCCGGTTCCTGAAGGAAATCCTGAATTTATCATCGGTGCCTGGAGTGGCGGCGCATACGATACCAAGCGAAACAGGCTCGTCGTTTGGGGCGGTGGGCACAATAATTATGCTGGCAATGAACTGTATGCATTTGATGTGGCGCAAGGGAAGTGGCTGCGCTTAACAGAGCCCAGTTCATCACCTGTCTCGGTTCACACCTACGATCAACTTCAATACCTGCCAGTCCAGGACCGGTTTTTTGCAGCCGGTGGTTCGGTTTGGCCGAGCGGCAATGCGACGCGTGGTACCTGGCTGTTTGACTTCGATACGAATCGCTGGCAGCGCCGACAGGATATTGTTGGTGGATTGTATGATGTCACTGAATTCAGTATGACGAGTGTCTATGACCCGGTCAGCGAGAAGGTGCTTATGGTCGGGTATTCCGCATCTGCTGATTATGATGCGAATGCCAATACCTGGCGTCACCACAATAACAGTTTGCCTGCCCGAGACCTTGGGCATACCGCTGCATTTGACCCCCAGCGCAGGAAGTTTGTCTCCATTGGCCGGGGTACTGCATACATTTATACGGCGGATTCGACAGGAAAGCTTGGGGGGCGGTCTCCTTTGGGAGCCAGTGGTGCTCGTGAAATTGAAGACGCCGATGCGCCGGGCCTTGTCTACGACCCCGTGAGCGATCAAATGGTGGCATGGGGTAGTGGCTCGGACGTGTATACCCTTGACCTGGATACCCGGGTGTGGACTCGTCATGCAGCCAGCAATAGCGTCAACCCGGGTGATCCCTACAGCTACAGTTACCGTGGTACATTTGGCCGCTTCCGCTACATGCCGGACTTCAACGCTTTTATCGTTGTTACGGGCATCAATAGCAATGTTTTTGTCTATAAGTTGACGGATGGCGGCGGTAGCGCCGCCAGCCCCAGCATCAATTTCACCGCCAGTGTGAGCACGGTCGTCGAAGGCACCCCCGCGGCCCTGACCTGGTCCTCGGCGGACGCGGTGAGCTGCACCGCGAGCGGCGCCTGGAGCGGCGCCAAATCGACCAGCGGCAGCGAAACCACCGCGGCATTAACCG
>DRLG01000102.1 GCA_011053135.1 Chromatiales bacterium | reverse complement strand
GAGCGAGGCCAAATATTCCCGGTTTTGAGGCGCATAGTGGACCTATGTAACGAAAAATCGGGGATATTTGGACCGCTCTCCCATCTTCGCAGTAGATTCATCCATAATCCGACAGGCTCCTAGCGGCATGGAAGCTAAACCGGTTCGGTCCCGGTTGTTGCCGACTCCCGAAGATGGGGAGGCTGTAACACAGATGACTGCGGAAAGGGGAGGGATGGCGCAGAGTCTCCCGCGTAAGCGTGATCATCGGGCTGGCGACCCGTACCTTGAATGTCGGGATGGAGTCGCCATGTTCCGGTCAGTAAATCATAATTAGCTGGGAGTGAATCATGACAAAAGTAAGCCATGTTGAATTGAACGACGAATCCATCCGCAAGATCGGTCCATATACCCTGGTGACCGGCATCCTGCTGGCACTGCTCGGCACCGTCGGCATCATACTGCCGGGGTTGATGTCGCTGTTTACCACCTCGTTTATCGCCGCGCTGTTTCTCATCGGCGCAACCTTCTGGGGCTACCACACCTGGAAATCCAATCCACGCAGCGTGGTCGATTGGCTGAAACCGGCATTGCTGCTGTTGTCCGGCGGCCTGATGCTGTTCTACCCGTTGGTCGGTGTCGCCGCGGTGGGCCTGATGCTGGCGATCTATCTGTTGATGGACTCATTCGGCAGCTTCGCGCTGGCGCAGGCACTGCATCCGGCAAAAGGCTGGGGATGGATGGCCTTCAACGGCGTCGTATCGCTGCTGCTGGCGATGCTGTTCCTGATCGGGTGGCCCGAGACCTCGATGCTGCTGGTCGGCATCTATGTCGGTATCAGCCTGATCTTCGACGGCTGGGCGCTGATCTTTCTCGGCTGGGCCTTCCGCAAGGGCAAACTGAGCGGACAGATCAAAGCGGTTATCGAAGAAGCCAATGATGAGGATACGAAGACGGCCTGAGCCAGTGACAGACGTTTGAAAGAACCGGGCTATGTGCCCGGTTTTTTTTGCGTGAGGGGAATGTCCGTGATGGAACGGCGGACGTGAAAAAAGCGAGTCCGGTGGGATGGCGGGTGGGATATTGTGTCGAAGTGATGCGTATCAACAGTCGGTGACGCCTATCTCCATTGCGGCTTGCGGACTGGTGAGGATAACGGCTCTCGTCGGCAAGAAGCGGGGAGATGCAAGTTCCTGAAAACTGGTGTAGCCTTGGAGCTATTGGGCGGTGTGAATGGGTCCACAATATCGTGCGCGTTTGTGGAGGGGGCGGCATCGCGGAGATAGACGTTATGTTCTCAACAGGGAATAAATAATGAATCTACAATGGCAACGATTTGCTGATTTTTTCCAGCTTTATGAAGCTTTAGGTAACGTGCCAAGACTTTTTTATATAATTGGTGAAACGCATCATTGCTATATAGGTTCTGTTGGTGGGCGAGAGGGTCAAGGAGGTTTAGCCGTCCGTTATCAGCAGCAGTATGTAGATCGAGCAATAGCAATATTTGGAAATGACACCCCTAATGAGCAACCAGCATTTGCATCAGTAGTTACAGATCCACAAATAACTATTCCAGACATCGAGCCAATTGAAAGACAAATACAGGAAGTATTTTTAACAACTCAAGGTCGAGAGAATGCTTTATTTACCCCTAGAGGCCAAGTGCCTAACTATGAACTTATACACACAGGTGATCGGCCTGCATTTTTATTGTAATCCAGAACATAACAAGGCGCTCGTTCGGACGCAAATTCCGCTGCGCTTCATTTGCGCCGCACAGCTTGGTCGTTATGCCCAAATCAAAGTAGTATTGATATTGAACATCGGCATGTCAGAAAAAATACAAAAGGAAACCAGATGATAGCCGGCGCAGACATGAAGGAGATTGAACCCAAGGTGCTTCCAGCAGCACCGTCGTCTGCGCATGTGCATTCAGGCCTACCTATTCCCAAAGCGATTCGTGTCAAAAACTTCAGTCCTGAAGAATGGGAAGTGTTTGTAGAAGAATGGGTCAGCAGCCTTGAAAGCTTGTATGTAAAAGTTCGCCGGTTTGGCGGTGCGGGTGATTGCGGTGTTGATGCCGCCGGATTTTGCACCGACAAGGGCTTTGATGGTACATGGGATAACTACCAATGTAAACGTTATTCCCATCCGTTGCGACCGAGCGACATTTGGGTCGAGCTTGGCAAGATCATTTACTACTCCCACATTGGCGAATATACGCCGCCCCGAAAGCATTATTTTGTTGCATCCCACGATGTCGGAACAACATTGGAAAAGCTTCTAAACAAGCCGACTGAGCTTTACAAAAAATTCAAGGAAAATTGGGATGGGCACTGTAAAAGCAAAATTACTACTACCAAAGAAATCAAACTCAACGGTGACTTCCGGTCCTATGTGGACGCTTTCGATTTTACGATCTTCTCATCGAAGTCACACGTTGAGCTGATTGAAGCGCATAGCCATACCCGGTTTCACGCGGTCCGCTTTGGGGGCGGTCTGCCTGCACGACCAGATCCCGAAGCGCCTCCCGCCGTCCCTGCGGTATCCGAGAGCCGGTATATCCGTCGGCTCCTTGACGCTTATGGAGAACATTTAGGAAGTCCGCTCCCCGATATGAGCGCGCTCGTAGCGCACAGCACGTTGGAAAAGGATTTCCGGAGGCAACGAGAGCGTTTCTATCATGCTGAAGCACTAAGAAACTTCGCCAGAGACACCGTGCCAGAAGGGACATTCGATGACCTTAAGGACGAGGTTTATCATGGCGTGGTTGACGTTACGGATGCAGTATATCCCAACGGGTACGAAAGGATGAAAGCTACAGTGGCGCAGGCCTCAACTGTTGCTTTGACCGCTAATCCACTTGCGTCTGCAACCAAGTCGCAGGACCGACAGGGTATCTGCCACCATCTTGCAAATGAAGATCGTCTCGAATGGGTGGTGGATAATGACTAGCAGCTCACATCCAACACCATTCAACAGTCCGCTGGAAACTGGTATCCGTTCCTTGGCAATTCTGGTCGCTTCGCATCCTGGAGCATTTGATTTGGAAAGGCTAGTCGAGATGGACTATCTCGTCGTGCATTCCGGTGATGCCGATGGTCCTGAAAGCCTTCACGCTGATCTCCCCATGAGGGCAGGAGAATTACTGGTTCGACGAGGGTTGATTGAAAAAGGCCTTTTATTGATGGCAAGTCGGAACCTCATTCAACGATTACCCGCAGAAGATGGTTTTAACTACGTCGCTGGAGACGCGGCAGCACCATTTCTTGCCTCGCTCACCTCAACTTATTCTCAGAAACTCAAAGAGCGTGCGCAATGGGCAGTCGAGCGGTTTATAGATATGAGCACATCCGACATTAGACAAATCACACATCGGGTGTTTGAGAATTGGTCAAGCCAGTTCCAAGCTACTGATGCACCACGAGGTAACCAATGAGCAACAGTTACCTTCAACTGCGACGTATCGCCTTTTCCGGTCCGGAAAAAATGTCCGAGATAGCATTCTCTAACGGCGTAAATGTAATTTGTGGTGCGTCAGACACAGGGAAGTCGTTTCTGACGGAATCGATTGATTTTATGCTTGGAGGGGGCAAACTCAGGGATATCCCTGAGCTAACTCCATTCGGTGAGATACAGTTAGACCTTGATGTCACGTCCGGGGAGAAGTGGCGGTTCTTCCGTGCGACTTCTGGCGGAAGGTTCAGGGTCCAAAATCTGCGCGATGAGGATGCCGAAGATAAAGTTCTCAAAGAAAAACATGCTCACGATAAAACGGACAATATATCGGGGTTTCTTCTCGATAAAATCGGGCTTCTCGGAAAACGTATACTGCGAAGCAAGAAAAAGGGGACGACGCAGAGCCTTAGTTTTAGGAATCTGGCGAGACTTGTGATTGTGCAGGAAGGTGAGATTCAGCAAACCGGCTCGCCCTTTTGGGGTGGCCAATACACTCAAAAAGCCGCTGAGTTGGCAACCATTAAGCTGCTTTTGACAGGTGTCGATGATTCGAACGTTGTTGAGACAACGCGGATTGGAACAGATAAAACGAAACAGATTGAGCTAATCGATGAACTACTCGACGACATCAGGCAGGAAATTGCTGACGTTGGAGAAGAAGAGGCGGACCTCAAAGAGCAGATAGATCAGTTAGACAAGACTATCGAGCAGCGCAGGGAAATCCTTAAAAACGTTCAAGCGAAACTCGATTCCCTTTTGGAGAAACGTCGGGAACTGGTGGAGACCCGTACTGCGATTCAGGACCGACTAGACGAGATAGCGGATTTGTTGACGAGGTTTGATCTGCTCCTGGAACACTATGCTATTGATATTGATCGTCTAACAGCGGTCCAGGAGAGCGGATCGATGTTTGCACACGTCGAGTCGGTACCTTGTCCTATCTGTGGAGCGCCACCGGAAGCACAACAACATGAGGCTGCTTGCGATGGGGACGTTGAGGCGATCGTTCAGGCAGCTTCTGCGGAAATCGAGAAAATAAGGCGGCTTAGAGACGAACTGCATGGGACTGTTACTGATTTAAAGTCTGAGGCCATTTCTCAAGAACAGGAACTATCAAGTAAGAATAAGGAGTATGAAAAAGTTAATTCCCAGATTCAGGAAACCGTTGCGCCGACGGTGAGTGAAGAAAGAGCGTCTTTCTCAGAGCTTGTTGAAAAACGGGCGGAGGTGCAGAAAGGGTTAGAACTTTATGCAAGATTAGCAAATCTGGAAGAGCGCAGGGCGTCTTTAGAGCAGGATGAGGAGGATGAAGGTTCGTCTGGTGCTATCGTTTCCGGTCTACCTGACTCGGTCGCGCATGACTTTTCACTTAGAGTATCGAGATTATTGAAGGCGTGGGAATTTCCCGGTGACTGCCTTGTTCATTTTGATAAGGAAAGTACCGATTTTGTTATCGATGGCAAGCCACGAGGTAGCCGGGGGAAGGGGCTTCGCGCTATTACGCACGCAGCAGTAACGATCGCATTGTTAGAGTATTGTCAGGAAAATGAACTGCCTCACCCTGGCTTTGCCGTGCTTGACTCACCGCTTCTGGCTTACTTTAAGCCAGAGGGTGACGATGACCGGCAGTTACAAGGCACTAATTTGAAAGAGCGTTTTTATTATTATCTTGTCGAGCACCATAGTACAGATAGTCAAATAATAATCGTTGAAAACCAGCATCCTCCAGATTCAGTGTTGGATGGGTTAAAAATGACCGTGTTTACTGGAAACCCAAATGAAGGACGGAAAGGGTTACTTTAATGCATTCTGCACTCAGATTATTGAGTGAGATGCTTTTGCATTAATAGAGGGCATAACAAAACGCTCCACCTGACCGCTATTCCGCTGTCGCTCCATAGCGGCAGGTGAGCTTCGTCGTTATGCCATGAAAAGCACACTATCTGACACGGAGGAGAAAATTTGAGTGAATTTTCTCAGAAAGCGCGTGTGCTGGTAAGGAGCCGGAGAGGTTCGAATATCTGAGCATGGCTACGATGAGTTGGCTGAGGATGGATTGTCCGCAAAGGAGGTGCTTGGTGGAATTGTTGATGCAGCGGTTGTTGAAGAATATCCAGACTATCTGAAAGGACCATGTGTACTGGTATTGCAAAAGGATAAGTCAGGATTGCCGATCCACGTGGTATGGGGGCATTCCAAAGGGATATGATAACCCAGCGGTTCTAATTACTGCCTATCGACCCGATCCTGATCGGTGGGATGAGTCATTCATGAAGAGGCGATAGCATGAAACATCGAAAGAAAGTCAAGTATGTCCATGAAGGGCGCTATGTGGCGGAAGTAGAAGTCGATCTTATCGAAGACGACACTGGTTGGTCTCCTTATCTTAATGTTGACGACGCCTATAAACTGGAT
>DRLG01000101.1 GCA_011053135.1 Chromatiales bacterium | reverse complement strand
CCCTTGCGAGAAGCAGCGCCGCCCGGCGCCGCTCCGGGCTCAGGCGCGCTTGAGACAGTTCTCGATGCGGGGCTGGAAGTAGAGGTCGACGAACCAGTTCAGCACGCTGAAGGTGATGCCGCCCATCATGACCAGGTTGAGGATGCCTTCCGAAAAAATGTGGTCTGTCCCCGTTTACCCATCATGACCAGGTTGAGGATGCCTTCCGAAAAAATGTGGTCTGTCCCCGTTTACCCGGCTTCCCTGCATGCCCTGTTTGCGGGCCTGTCTGCGCAGGCGGGGCATGGGCGGGTTGTACCCCAGGGTCAGGGGGATTTCAAGCGGGGGGATGCGGCGGGTTCGGGGGAAGGGCGGGATTCAGGTCTGCTTCAGGCAGTTCTCGATACGGGTCTGGAAGCACAGGTCGACGAACCGGTTCAGCACGCTGAATGCGAAGCCGCCCATCATGACCAGGTTGAGGACGCCTTCCGTGTGGCGGCGTTCGGCCAAGTTGGCGAAGTTACCGGCGAAAAAATGTGGTCTGTCCACGTTTAACCCCAAATCGCTGGAACTGCATCTAAACTGAGTATACACTAAGTCGACTCAATACCGGATATGTCTAAGTAAAGTCAATTCGGGCCCACACGATGGGAAAAATACTAAAAAACAAACCTCTAGCAGAGGCAATATTGGAGTTTCGCTGGGGCATTCCTGGTGAGGGTCTGCGGCCTACCGATCCCAACTACCAGCTTCTTTTGGGTCGACTTTTTGACCATTTTCATGCTGCTGGGTATACGTTCTACGAGCCATTGCCTGCAGCCGAGATTCCAGCATCAATGAGTGGCCATATTGTTCAGCACAGATTCCGAACAGACAAAAATAGTTGGCCGCTTGTGCAACTCGGCCAAGGTGTTTTAACGGTCAACGACGTCGAAAATTATAACTGGGATAAAGATTTTTATGATCGGTGCATAAATGCAATCGGCGCTATTTATGAGAAGTACCCCGCCAACTTCGATGACATACCCAAGCAGTTCATCAGCCTGAAGTATATTGATGCCTATGCCTTTGATTATGAAAATCAGGGTTTGGCTGATTTCTTAAAGAACAATATGTCATTAGACATGGGCCTACCCGATGAATTACTTCAACAAGCCGGGGCGAGCGGTAATCCTGTGCAATTTGTTTCCGACTATACGTACGAAATCCCGAGCCCGAAGGGGGTAATACGCTTTCGTGTAACAAGAGGGAAAAGAGGCTCAGACGACGCCGACCTTATTGTTTGGGAAACTGAAGTCAGGTCATCTGATGCCGATACCCCAGTAGGAATAGACAATACGTCTCAGTGGTTGAAAGATGCTCATACGGTTACCTCTAATTGGTTTTTCAAGCTAATTGAGGGCAACTTGGAAAAGGAATTTTCACAAGATGGCTAACACATCCAATTTGCAAATTGCTGAACCTTTTGAACTTGCGCCTATTACTGGGAAGGTGCATGTTTCTTGTGCGAAGGAAGAATTGCCACAAACTAGCATGGATTGGAGAAAAATCACCTTACCAGCATTAGTAGGGGTTTCGTTTTTTGCGGGTACTGCAGGGACATCCTTAGTAGCCCATAGCTATAATCGCAGTTACGGTCTAAACGATAAAATGGATCTATCCCGGAGTCGGTTTATCAGCTCATATACCGTAGTTTTGGCGGGTTCTGTGGATGATATGCCTTCACCTGCATTCAGTTGTGCTGGCAATATAAAGGGGCATTTCACGAAAGCAAAAAAGTTGCAGTTTTCATCTGAGCTTTTCGACTAGACGACAAGAATTGTGGACAGCAATTACCCTTGGTATGAGACTGTTAATTCTAATAGTCTTGAGCAAGGGGATATTTTTAGGAACTACCCCGTTTTTTCCCCTGAAGTAACTATTGAACATATTGAGGTGATTGCAGCCGGAGGTGAACCTACTGCTGACGTTAAAGTTGATACCGTGGATGTAATAGTGCTATCGCAGTCATGTGACTTAATTAATAGAAAAGTCGAGACAGTGATTCTTTGCCCTCTATGGGCATTGGAAGATATCGAGCATGACTTAGGCAAAAATCAAAAAGAGAGAAACAAAAGGAAGGAAGATATCAGACAAGGGAAAGAACCTGGCTGGCATATGTTGAGTAGTGATGAAAACGTTGCGCAGCCGATTTCTATTGTTGAGTTTAAGCGCCTATATACGACACCAAAGACGGTCTTATCTAATTTCGCAAGTGCGGCAGGTGATCGTATACGTCTGATGCCACCTTACAGGGAGCATCTTTCACAGGCTTTTGCGCGATACTTTATGCGAGTCGGCCTGCCAAATGACATCCCTTCATTTAAGTAGTGGTAGGCATTTCCCTGAAATGCCTACCACTACTTAAAGAGCCACAGTCAATTCTGGTTGAACAGTGATGGTATTCAGTTGACCCGTCAGGTCCTTGCCTTCGCGCAGACCTTTCAGTGCTGCATCAATGTCAAACTTCGGTTTCTGGGTTGTCATGTGTCATTCCTTTTGCGTTAATAGTAATGAAATGACACAGAATTCTGAACACTACCCCTGGTTGGGTTATGAATAAACGGGCTCAGACTCGATTGATCCCTGCTGAAGAGACTCTACAGACAGCACTAAGGACGAAGGACAGCAACCGCAACTCCATTGAGTATCGTAAGAAAAAATCAATCGAGTCTGACCTCACTGATTTGACCCGTTAATTCTTCCATGGATTCCGCTGCAGAAAATTTATCTTGCCTTTATCTTTTCTAAGGCTTTTAAGGCCGTTGTCGACCCTGATTTGGCAGCGTCTGTCAATAGCTTTTCAGCTGTCTTGAGGTTTCTAAATTCTTTGTCCCCATATGCCATTATTATGGCAAGAGTAACTTTTGCCGATACATCGCCATGATCAGCGGCTGATTTGAGTAATGCGACACCCTTCTCTTTTGATTGTTTAACCCCTATACCATTGTAATAAATAATGCCCAGTTGTGCCTCGGCTGCAGGTATTGCTTGGGCGGCAGCAGACTCTAGCCACTTAACTGCAGCATGATCATCTGTAGCTAGTCCACTCACCTTTAAACATTCAATAGTTGTTCGTGCTAATTCCTTGGTCGTTTCGTCATATGTATGCTTTCCCCACTCTGATAGCGCCCTAGCGATCATGCCTTGACTCGCATATTTGGCTCCTACGTCACAGTTATTTGCAGTTGCACAGGCGGACAGCGTTATGAGTAAAAATAAGGAAATATATTTCATATCACCATGCGCCTCGGTATAGAGTGATACTAATTATTTGAAACACAGCCATCGCACATCCTATCAACCTTGTCCATCAACTCGTTAGGAACACCAAGATTTAGGGTTCTGTCAATAATGGAGTTTGTATCAAAGGAAAATGAAAAGTACTGTGTAGTTCCTGCGATATTATCCGTTGCTTGGCCAATGCACTGAGCGTTGCTACCGGAACCAGCAGATTGCTCGATGGTGATGTACTTCACTTGTCCATTGCAGTCTGTGCATCTGCAACTATATTTGCAGATTTTCTCACCATTTATTCTGAAGCCACCGCCTCTAGGTGGGTTACATGTGCACTTAGCTAGACCCAAGGGATCTGTCCACCTAAGCGGATTTCCATCAACATAGACATAAGTGTTTGGTCCGCCTTGGAGGCCAATAGGATCACTAGTGAGGTAACGTCCCGTGCTGGGATCATAGAAGCGCGCTGCGTTGTAATGGAGGCCTGTTTCCTGATCATAATACTGGCCCGGGAGCCGGACATTTAATGTGACCAGGTTCCCATCTCCATCCGGGTCTTCGTTGACCGTGGCCATGCCGAACGGATCATAGGTTGCAGTCCAGACGGTTGTGCCGCTCTCATCCGTCAGCACCTGCGGCGTGCCCAGCTGGTCATTGTGCACATAATAGACCTGCCCACTGTTGTTCGGCAGGGCCTGTGCCGGACTGAGGAACCAGTCCACCCAAGTGGCTGGGTTCCGCGGTAGTGGCGCAACCGCCACCCGCGTCGGCGGCCTGATCCCCAGCCACCCCTGCAACAACCGCTTCTGCAACAGCAGCACATCCGCCACATTGATCTGGCCGTCCTGATTGATGTCGGCGTGCACGAGCTGCCCGGCCGTCGGGGTGCGGGTGCCGAGTGCCATCTGGTAGAGCAGCACCAGGTCGCCGAGGTTGGTCTGGCCGTTTTGGTTGATGTCGCCGTCGCCGGGGTAGCTGGCGGCGTTGGCCGGGTCGGTGCCGAGGCTGG
>DRLG01000100.1 GCA_011053135.1 Chromatiales bacterium | reverse complement strand
CTGATATAAGCGCCATCATCGTAGGGGCCATCGACCTTTTCACAGAGATCACCATCAATCACGACGCTGATATTACTCCCTTCCCGCGAGAATAGCGGCTTGCGCACCCAGCCCGCCGCCATCTTCCCCTGATGTTGCGCCTCTTCAAAGTAGGCCTCTAATAGATTGGGATGACCGGGATAGCGCTGCCACAACAGGGGCAGAATCCCTTTGTTCGAAAGCAGCGCCTTCCATACCGGCTCGATAAACCAGGTCTGACTCTCCGCAATAGAGGGGCCAAACCTCTCAGCCATCATAAATTCCCACGGGTAAAGTTTAAACAGAGCGGGAATGGTGTTGCTGTCACTATCGGTAAACTCGCCGTCGGGGCTGATGCCGATATCCTCTATATAGACAAAGCGGGTCTTCAAACCCGCCTGTACCGCGCAATCTTCCATATACTGCACCGTCCCACGATCTTCTTCGCTCTCTTTGCTGCATGAAAAATAGAGAGGTGTCGGCGGGTCGATCTCCGCCAGAGCGGCAATCAAATGCTCCTGAATAGCGTTAAACTGATCGCTCGCAGCGGGGATGAGCCCACGTTCAATACACTGTTCCAGCCACACCCACTGAAAGAATGCGCTCTCATAAAGCGATGTTGGCGTGTCGGCGTTGTATTCATAAAAATGGGCGGGGCCTTCACCGTTATAACTAAAATCCATCCGACCGTAGAGCTGTTTGTCACCACGCAACCAGCTCTCACGGATGTGATCCCAGTAGTGCGGTGGAATGCAAAGCTGTTCCAGCAACATCTCATCCGCGACGGCGCGATCAACCAGATCGAGACACATCGCATGAATCTCTGCACTGGGATCTTCAATATGATTTTCGACCTGCGCGAGCGTAAAGCGGTAATAGGCCGACTCATCCCAGTATGGCTCACCATCAATGGTGTGAAACTTAAAACCAAGCTGCCGTGCCAACTGCTTCCAGTCGTGGCGCTCTTCTATTTTAATCCGCTTCATAACTGACAACGCCAGCAGTTAACCGCCAAAACCCTTCCCGCCTCCCCAACTGCCGCGCGCCGCAGCCTGAGAGCCAAAGCCGCCACGCGATACGGTTTTTGTTTTAATAGAAGGGGCTTTTGTTCTGGATGGCACCGTGCTGATTTTGCCACTCTTACCCGACCGGCCAACCTCATAATTATCACCCGTACGGTAGCTGTTGCCGCCGCGGGTGCGGTAAAGCGGCTGACCAAAACCGCCGCCATAGTAGCCACCGCTACGATGCTGCTCGGGAACAGGCAACATATATGCGGCGATCATCGGTAGATAGAAGCGCCCCATCGACTCACAGCGGTTGCGCCCAAAGTCAGACTCACATGCCGACAGCTTTGCATACCTGGGGGCGGCAGAACGGTGCGTCTTAAGCGCTTTATCAAATTCAGTTTTACACGCTTGCGGGCTGTAATAGACATCACTGCCGCACTCATTGAGCGTTTTATAAACCAGCATATCAACCGGCTTTTCACTGCATGCGGTTAACGCAATCGGGGCCAGCCCCATCACCGCCAATGTTAATTTTCTTGACCGTTTCATCACGCCACCTCAATAGGTGAGACTGGCTGCATTAAGCAGTCCGGCGCCTAACGAGGCCGCCGCAAGCCAGGTACCCGCAGCCAGTTCGTTATTTGCCAGGCGCTCTGAAATCCTGGGCATAAAGAGTCGTACACAGAAAAAAGTACCGAGCTGAACAATCAACGCAACCAGCCCCCACAACCAGCAGTCGACCAAGTTGACCGAATTCGCGATCGCGCTTGCGAGCGCAATAACAAACCCCAGCAGACTACCACTAAAGGCGATCGCCGCCGCAGGCACATTCGCCTTGATCAGCGACCACTCTTTATGCGGCGTCAATTTGCTATAAATAAAAGCGTAAAGGAATGTCAGAATCAGTGCTGAAACAAAATAGGCAAAAAACTGAGGTAGACCGGATAGATAAGTTGTTACAGCATCCATTAATATTTCCCTTTTTATTTAGGTCACAACAAAGGCTTGTGGATCGAGATCAACACCAAGACTCAATACGATATTAGCATCGTTATGGGTATGTTCAGCAGAAACCAGCAGATATTCATAGCGTTCAATCTCGGGGATCAAGCGCTCATATAACATCGCCAAATGGACAACAGTGTAGGGTGATTCGTTTTCAATCAGGTTGGTCACCTCTTCCTCAAACTCAACCGGCACAATCGAGCCTTCGCTTTGCGCCATCCATACGCGGCTATACTCAACACCATTGAAGGTAAAGGTTTCATCTCCAATTTTACTCTCTTTACCTGTCCACGCTTCCCACTCCGCCTGAGTGGCCGGGGTGATGGTCTCTTCAAAGACAAATAGCTTGATGTCATCGACATGCTGCTCATCAAATCCGCCGGTCGTATTGACCTGGATAAAGGCGTCATCACAGGTGTAATAGCGGCTTAGATAGGCACCACCCCCCAGATCGACCTTACCCTGCGCCTCTACAATCTGGGTCTCTGCCGGCAGTGTGAAGTGAAGCTTATCCCTGATCATCGCAAACGGAATCGGGTCGATGTCGACCCCGGCCTTGAGGCGCAGGTTAAAGGGTGAAGGCAATGGCGGCTCTTTCACCTCAGGTTTTTTTCTGTTAAACCATCGACCCAGCATTAAGTGACTCCTGAAGCTGCCTGACCAAGCGCCTGCCAATCCACTTCCTCGGCACGAATACGCTCGGGTGACATAAAGTAAATATATTGCCCCGCCAGCACTAACGATTCCTTAGCGGGATTCAACTCAAGATCATCGCCGGTGCGCGTCTCTGCAACGCCAAAGGCTGTCGCCTCGTGCTGCTCTTTTAACACATAAAAGAGTGTGCCATAACGACACCCCGTGAACGAATCTGGCACCTGAAGACAGTATTGCGTCGGGCCGCTTAATGTCGACAGCAGCTGTGTCTGAATACGCGACGACCCGGGGTCCTGTGCTGAACGCACAATCAGCTCCAGCGAAATACTCGCCGTACATTCTGCCTGTGCACAGTGCGACTTTAACAGGACCGCCATCTCATCAGAATCAAAATGGGCGACGATGTGTGCAGCTGTTTTAGCAGCACTCACTGCCAGGCCGATCGCCAGCGTCTGTTCGTCGCTGTCACCATAAATGATTATTCGACTGGCTGTTTTAATGCCTGCGCGCTGTAGTAAATCAGCCCCGGTTAGCGACTCACCCTGTACAAAATGGGTCTGATCAAGCAGTGGGTTTTCCATTTTCCGCGTAGAGCAGAGTACGATCTCTTTCTGGTCCCGCCGTTTGTCACCCAGAATCTGTTCCACCATGTATGGTGTACGGTCATCATGCCAGCCGAGGATAACAACATGATCGGAAAGGTAGGCGTAATCCCCGCGACCTCGCATACGTTTTCTCCATAGTTCGATTAGAAATTGAGTGACCTTACCAATCACCGCTGCGAATAGCGTAATCC
This sequence comes from Chromatiales bacterium, assembly GCA_011053135.1. Lineage (GTDB taxonomy): Bacteria > Pseudomonadota > Gammaproteobacteria > SZUA-140 > SZUA-140 > SZUA-76. The sequence continues at coordinate 7,908 of DRLG01000100.1, read as the reverse complement.
CTCCGGTCATCAACCAGAAGCTAACAACGGCACGCCCCATCGCAGTAACGGGTGAGTAGTCACCATACCCGACTGTCGTGGATGTCACCATATAGAAATACCAGAACAGATCCGGCGCAACGAGCGCCTGCTCTCCTGCGAGCCACAACAGGAACCATGAAGAGAAGAAATGAACGCTCACCAGTACGGTGAGCCCCATCCAGCTCATGTTCAGCAGCAGGCTATTGAACTGACGAACCAGCCGACTCAGAATCGGCACAGTCAGACGCTCCAGAGGAACAGCATCATCAAGCTATCTCAACCCAGCTTAGCCCTGCTTCGCCTTGAGGCGTGCGAGTATATCTGCGCCGCTTGTCGTGCTACCGGCAATACCCGCCGCTTTCAGTTTCTGATCCAGTGATGCTTCTGCGCCACCGCCATCATTCGCCAGCTCATTTGCAGCCTCCATTCGTGCGGAACGCGCCTCCTGCTGCTGCTTAATGCGATCCAGAGAATCTAACGCCGTACGCATTTTTGTATTTGCACCGCCATGGCGCTGAGAGACGGCCATCTGCGCTTTTTGCACACTTTCAGTCGCCTTCACAATATCAACCTGCTGTTTAAGTCGCCTCAGATTCCCCTCGGAATGGCCAACTGCTTTACGTAACTGAGCAACACTATCGGCAAAACCGCTTACCAGCGCCTGCTCACTCTCCATCTGCTGCTCAAATTCTGCAATTTTTGCCGCTACTTCAGCCGCCAGCGCTTCATCATTTTTTGCCAGCGCCTGAAGCACGTAACCCTCATACTCCTTGATCTTTGCCGCAAGGCCATCGACCTTTTTCTGGCCCAGCTTCTGCTTCGCCATAATATCCGCCAACGCATCTTTTGAACGCTTCAGCTCACTGTCTGCATCACGAATCTCCTGATCCAGTATGCGCAACGCCTGATTATCAGCGATCGCCTCACCAGCCTCATTCACACCACCGCGAATAGCGGTCACCACTTTCATCCAGATACTCATGTTTAAACCTCTGCTACTGACGTGTCGTGTTTCAGGAATTGCCCATAGGCGTCCGCCGCTTTAATCACATTATCAGCGAGCGTCTCTACCTCAAAGATCACATTCTCCAGCAGCGATGTGGCCGAAAGCGCGCCGAACATTGTGTAATATTCATTGCCATCAGGGAGCAGGTCGAGGCTGATCGTCGACAGTGGAAACAGCTTGTGAGTGCGCAGCACCTCCTCATTAAATCCAGCAACATCTGTGATATCAGATTTTGGCCACATGAGTGACTCGACAATGATCTGCTCACCCGCGATGGTGAGATAGACCGGCAGCTCTCCATACTCATTCAGCGTGATTAAAATAGAAGGGTCTGCACCCTGAACAAGTTCCGCTGTCGCTTCGCCACTCTGAAACAGCGCCTCTTTCTGCAACGCATCATGCAGACCGGCAATTGCCCATAGACTTGGTTGTGTCATTGAAATCAAACCTCCTTTACTAAACTTTGAAAAAATTAATTCCTGCGCCAACGGCTGACGTAACTGCTTTTCGAACTGCGTCAGTAAAGCCGCATGCTGCGGCAAAATCCAGACCTCTTTTTTTACAAAACCCTGGTCGCGCATGCGCTGCCTGTGCTGCCGCTGATAAAAGGCCGATGTCTTTTTAACACCCATAGCGAAATCAAGTCCCTTACATGTAAGCGATGGATTATTACATGTAAGAGGCGGCCTGTCTAATTTTCAACAATCATGGAGAGAGTGAAACCCCTGGAGAGTCGCGACGTGAAAGAGAGAGAAGCGAGTGGGTACGCCAGACTCAACAGCGGCTTAACACCCGCAACAGCGCCTGCGTCAACAGCGCAAGATCCTCATCCGAGATCACATAAGGGGGCATCAGATAGACCAGCCTACCAAACGGCCGCACCCAGATGCCATGATCAACAAAGAGCGGCTGAACTGTTTTCATATCGACAGGCTCTTTTAACTCGACCACACCAATGGCGCCCAGCACTCGCACATCGACAACTGAGGGTAACTCATGGCACGGCGCCAGCCCTGCTTGCAGCGCTGTTTCGATGCGTGCAATATTCGCCATCCAGTCCGAATCGGTGAGCAGCTTCAGACTCGCCAGTGCCGCTGCACAGGCGAGCGGGTTAGCCATAAAGGTCGGTCCATGCATAAATAACCCTGGCTCGCCGCTGCTAATTGTCGCGCTCACCTCTTCCGTTGTTAGGGTCGCCGCCAATGTTAGATAACCACCGGTCAACGCCTTACCGACACACATAATATCCGGTGAGATACCCGCATGGTCGCAGGCGAAGAGCCTGCCGCTTCGACCGAAGCCGGTGGCGATCTCATCACAGATCAGCAGCACATCAAACTCATCACACAGTTTACGCACACCTCTCAGGTAATCAGCAGAGTAGAAATTCATGCCTCCTGCAGCCTGCACAATCGGCTCCAGAATCACAGCCGCAATCTTATGACCATACTGTTCGAGCTGCCGCCTGAACGACACCAGCTCAGCATCGTCGCACTCCTCACCAAAACGGCAGCGCGGCGCATCGACAAAGTACTGCTGCACAAGCACGTCGCTAAATAGCGTATGCATGCCGGTCACAGGATCACATACCGACATTGCACCGAAGGTGTCGCCGTGATAACCGCTGCGTAATGTCAGGAACCGCTGCCGAGCTGGCTGCCCTTTGGCATACCAGTACTGGATCGCCATCTTCATCGCAACTTCAACCGAGACCGAACCGGAATCGGAAAAGAAAACTGTCTGTAAAGGTGTCGGTGTTAATTCAACCAGGCGCGTCGCCAGCGCCACCGCGGGCTGATGGGTCAGCCCACCAAACATCACATGGGAGACCTTTCCGATCTGTATCTGCAGCGCCCGATTGAGCACTGGATGGTTATAGCCATGGATTGCAGACCACCATGATGACATGCCGTCGATCAATTCACGTCCATCGGCAAGTTTAAGGCGCACCCCATCGGCTGAGGCTACTGGAAAGGTCGGCAGGTCGGCACCGATCGCACTATAGGGGTGCCATACATGCGCGTTGTCGAGCGCGATCAGCTGTTGCACGTCCACTTGTAAGATACTCCGGTATTGATAACAGTTCTATAATGAGGCTTCATAATAAAGCGTATTTTATCGACGCGCTGTTATGTTGAGCAGCGGTTACGCTGCCATAGCATAGAAACTACTTTTTATTCAGCCCCCACGGGGACTCTTTTAACCAGCGTAAAAATCCTGCCGGCGGCATCGGCCTGCCCATATGGAACCCCTGCACGGCATCGCAACCGAGCGATAGCAGTTTGTCATAGAGCGCCTGCTGTTCAACCCCTTCTGCGACCACTTTCATGCCGATATTGTGCGCCAGGTCGATGGTTGAACGCACAATCACCTCATCGCTTTCATCTTCCAGCATACTGGTTACAAATGAGCGATCGATCTTGATCTCATCAATCGGTAACTGCTTCAGATAGGCGAGCGATGAATAGCCGGTGCCAAAATCATCTATTGAGATATGCACCCCCATCGCGCCAAGATTATTGAGGATGCTGGTGGTGTATTCAGGATCGGTGATAAGGGCGCTCTCAGTGATCTCAAGGCGTAGCCGTTCAGCATTTACGCCACCCGCCTCAATCAACTCTGTGACCTGCCCGGGGAATCTGGCATCGTGCAGATTGCGTGCAGAGAGGTTAACTGAAACGCGCAGTTCCAGCCCTAGCTCACTCCACTCACAGCTCTGTGACATCGCCCGCTCAAACACCCACAGTGTCAACGGCCCGATGAGGCCGGTCTGTTCAGAGACTGGGATAAAGTCATCTGGGTAGAGCAACCCTTTAGTGGGGTGCTGCCAGCGAATCAGCGCCTCAACACCGCTGATACAGCCCGTCGACAGCGCAATGACCGGCTGATAGCAGAGCATTAGCTCTTCATTATCGATCGCAGCACGCAATTCGTTCATCAATGAAAGCTGTGAAAGAGAGCTATGGTTCTGCTCCTCTTTATAAACGGCATGACCAAACTTCCCGCGCTTTGCAACATACATTGCCACATCCGCGTGCTGCATGAGCATCACATCATCATCGCCATGTTCAGGATAGATGGCGATACCGATACTGGCACCCACGTAAAAAGTATGCCCCTCCAGCTGGCACGGCTGCTCGAGCACACCACGCACTTTTTCTGCGATCTGCTCCGCATGCGCCTGATCGGTTCCCGGAAGTAATACTGCAAACTCGTCGCCACCGAGACGAGCAACAGTATCTGAACCGCGCAGCACAGTTGCCATCCGCTCGGCAGAGAGTTTTAGAATAATATCGCCGTTGTGGTGTCCCAGGGTGTCATTAACTTCCTTAAAGTGATCCAGATCGATCAACAGTAGCGCGAGTGTCTGCTGCCCACGCTTTGCATTGCGTACCCCCTGCTGCAACCGGTCGATTAACAGCACCCGATTGGGTAGCCCGGTCAGCGCGTCATGCAGCGCCTGGTACTCAATTGCGTCAATGTACTCCTTGCGCTCTGTAACATCACGTACGATACAGATAAAACGGCAGTGATCGTCCACATACATCTCGCTGATCGTGATCTCTGCAGGAAAAACAGAGCCGTCCTTACGCAGACATTCACTCTCTCGGTTACGTTCTGACTGCAAACCCACCCCTTCAGCCAGGTACTGCTCGATCGCACGCTCATGCTCAGGTCGAAAGTTAAGTGACATCAACATCGCCACGCTCTGGCCAATGAGCTCTATTTCACGATAACCAAACAGCTTCTCAGCCGCCGGGTTTACCTGCTCAATCAGGCCGTGATCATCGATCACGATGATGGTCTCAACCACGCTATTCATCACCGCACCGATACGCGCCTCAGTAGCGCTTAACTGCTGCTGCATGCGATTAAATACCGCGCTCAACTCACCCAGCTCATCCTGCCGATGAACAGGCAGTTTGACATTACGGTCCCCTCTGCCGACCTTCCAGAGGGCATCACGCAGTGAGGCGATGGGACGAAAGACACTCTGACGCAACGCAAAGAGCAACACCAGGGCCAGTATCACCACCACTAGCGTCGACATCCCCCACAGATTGAGCCGCATGGCATGGATCTTTTCACTTGCCCCCGCAGTGGATACTGCGAGCTTGAGAACGCCACGCATCTGCGAATCATCGTAACCATGACAGACGAGACATTCGAGCTGCGCCTTGATCGGCATATAGATCACGAGCTGCGCCGCCTGACGCTCATCTACCACCACATTGCCTGCCAGTGCGCGGCTAATCTGCGCCAGCTCCTGCCCTTCCGCCTGATGCGAGGGGGCCACCGGTTGACGACTAAAACGTGGCTGCTGTAGAAAACGGTTCACCGCCTCAATGGTTGAAGTGTCGGTAAAGGCCTCTGCGCCATCCTGGCGCAGCACATCAATGGAGACGATTCCCGGCTCCCGCCGCATACGCTCAAGCCACTCACGCGCCAGCACACCCTGGCCATTTAACATCAGGGTTTGCAGACTCGCCAGCATGGTACGGGCATGGGTCTTTGTCTGAGCGATATCTTCGCTCTTGATAGATTGAGTCAGTTGATGCTCTACCGAAGAACCAACCGTTAACAGCAGGCCAATCAGAATAGAAGAGATAACAACAGCGATGCGAGTGCTTAGACTTTTCAAATCAAGATCTCTGATAGCCTCATACCTGAATAGTAGGGAAGTTACTATCCAGGGTCAAACGAACTATCAATTGTTGAGTGATGACGTCGAGCAAAAAACACTATAAAAAAGGGCCCCAATCGACGTCTGTAATAGTGCGGTAGCACCTTAAAACAGATCAGACCCTTTCATACATCACCCCTCATGCTACCGCAAAACAGTGTAGCGGCAGCCGCCATAATATCTGCACATCAGTTATTGATCGGCCCACTCAGTTTCGCAACACCACCAAAACTGCCAACCCAGATGGTGCCGTTATCGGCTTTCGCCAGTGAAAAAACATTATTGGCATAAAGACCATCAGCGGTGGTCATCACATCAAACCCAGCGCCGTCCTGTTTAAAGCGGGCGAGCCCTTTGCTGGTGCCGATCCATAGCTGGCCATCGATGTCGATATGTAACATGAAGATATGGTTGCCAGGGAGACCATCGGCAGTGGTGTAGTTGGTCCAGTTTTCACCATCGAAACGGGCCAGTCCGCCACCCCAGGTACCCGCCCAGACGATGCCGTCACTATCGACCGCAAGCGAGATGATGTAGTTTGGGTTATAGGCGATATCAACATCTTCCAGCCCCTGCTCACTCTTTTGACGCGCGTGATGTTGCGATGCTTTAGCGGGATCATTCCTGGAGGTGATCGCATCGCGAACAACCTCAATCGGCGCACCCAGACCATCTTTATGCTGCCAGTTCTGCCACTTGCCTCCGCGATAGAGCGCCAACCCCTCTTCCGTCGCAAGCCAGATATCGCCATTCAACCCCTCTTCAACGCCGTAGACCCAAGGGTTTGGGATACCGCCATCGGTATTTTCAACGGTAAACATATCCCACTTCGAGTTGTCATCAAGATCACCGCCGCGGATACGGTTGGCACCCGACCAGGTCGCAATCCAGATATCACCATTACTGGTTTTCTGCAGATCGTAAACAAACTGATCGGCCAGCCCATTGGGGATGTTGTAATTGGTCCAGACGCTGGTGTCGAGATCCATCACAGAGAGACCACCACCATATGTGCCAACAGCCAGTCTGTTATCGATACGGCTGACATGAAAAACACCATTGGAGAGCACCCCTTCGATGCGGTTATCAAAGACATCGTATTTGTCATCGACGGTGTTGTAGCGGATCACACCGCCAGAGGTGCCAATCCAGACATACTGGCCATCAACCGCCAGCCCCTTCACATTTCGGTTGCCGACCCGAAAGTGGGCAAACTGACTATCACCCGTCAGTTGTGCTAGCGGGGTCGAGGCGCTCCCCCCCATCCCCGCAAGATCTGCCTGCGGAGTCGATGGTTGAGGAAAGGTGCTCATCGATGCGGCAGGGGCTGCGGCCGGTGCAGCACTATCTATCGGTGGATGGTTTAACGGCACCTGCGCGCCGGGTGGTAATTCACCTGCGCTCATATTCTGATTAGCGACTGCTGGCAGCCCCTTCTGTTTGGCGATTTCATTGCTGGCCTGCTGAGTGCCCAGCTTATATCCGCCAACCACCATCAGCCCCATGATAATCACTACCACCGCTAACGCCTTGAAATTTAGATTCACTGTTTCACCTTTTTTATTCGATTTATTCCAGTAGAAGGCAGACTCAACAGATGGCTATTCTCCATAGCCAATACGGGTTACACCGCCGCGTGTGCCAACCCACACCTCGCCGGAGGGGTGGGTCATGACTGCATAGACGTTGTCATCAATCAAACCGTTGGCGGCCCCCTTTGTAAAGGTCTGCCACGCCTTGCCATCAAAACGAGAGAGCCCTTTGTTGGTGCCGAACCAGAACACACCCTCACTATCCTCGGCAATGCTATAGACAATATTGCCGGCCAGGCCATCTTCCGTGGTCAGGCTATGCCACGTTTTGCCGTCATAAAAGCTCACGCCACCACCCCAGGTACCGGCCCAGATCTTTCCATCCTGTGCGGCGTGCAGTGAGAAGACGTAACCGGGATTATAGGTCTGCTCTCCTTCTGCCAGCACACTCAGGTCATGCCGTTCACGTGTTCCCAGCCCTGTGTTCTGGCTAACGGGGAGATTATTTTTATTCGGTGCGCCGACCCCATCTTCATGTGTAAAAGCGTGCCAGCGGCTGCCATCAAACATCGAGACACCCCCTTCGGTACCGAGCCACATGCGCCCCTGCTGATCACTCGCGATGTCATAGACCCACTCATTGACCAGCTCTTTAACATAGGTTG
>DRLG01000099.1 GCA_011053135.1 Chromatiales bacterium | reverse complement strand
GATTTCGAATTTGGAGATGTACAACAGGCGAGCTATACGGTCGAAGAGGCTGAGGCGCTGTTAACACCGGAGCAATGGGCCGAATTAGAGACGATGATCGATATCCCGGCAGGCGAATTTCTGATGGGAACGAATCGGAAACAATCCAATGTATACAACCGACCACAAAATGTTGTTAAAACTGATGCCTATCGGATTGATAAATATCCGGTTACGAATGCGCAGTATGCCCGTTTTGTTGCGGCAACAAATCATCGACCGCCATTACACTGGAAGGATGGTAAAATTGCCGAAGGGCTGGAGCTTCACCCTGTTACGATGGTCTCCTGGAAAAACGCATCCGATTATGCAGCCTGGGCAGGTAAGCGCCTGCCAACAGAGGCTGAATGGGAAAAAGCTGCTCGCGGAACAGAAGGCTACCGTTGGCCGTGGGGTAACCACATGGATGCTGAGCGACTGAACACTTACTATAGTGTTGGCAGCACCACGCCATATAACGCCTATCCAGATGGCGCAAGCCCTTATGGTGTGATGGATATGGCCGGTAATGTCAGTGAGTGGACGGCTGATGACTTTACCGCTTATACGGGAAGTGCTGCGCCTAGCAGTATTTTTAAAGTAAGAAAAGCCAAAGAGCCCAGACAGGGTCCTGCCAAGGCGATGAAAATGGCTGAGTTTGAAGAGACAGATGAGCGTTATAAAGTACTACGCGGTGGTTCGTGGAAGAGCGATCCATTTTCAACTGCGACATACCACCGTAACTATGCATGGCCTAATTTCGCATCTGATTTCTTTGGATTTCGTTGCGCCCAGACACCGTAAAACATAGGTTTGAAAATGAGACGCCTGATCACATCATTATTATTTACGGGATTGGCTATTTTGCCGATCACAAGTTTTGCAGCCGATAGCTACCGCTGGCTTCACGTCACAATCGACACGCCATGGATGATCTTTCTTTTCTTACTGCCGATGGTGCTGATCCCTGCCATATTGATGGCGATCCTTTACTGGAAATTTGCAGGTCGTACCCCGGAAACAGAAAAGAAAACGCAGCCGGCTAAATCGAACTCTGAGGTTGTTCCGGGTCAAAATGAGACGATAGATTAATGAGATCAATTTCACGCATTTCTACGCTGTTTATCGTATTGCTGTCGTTACTGCTAACGACCTTTAATGCGACTGCATCTACAACTGATGATGCGCAGAGCGAAAACAACGCGCATGCTGTACTGGCACCTTTTATTGATAAGGAGGAGGTGCTGGGTGAGGCGGTTGCCATTGATGACGAGCAGAAGCATCTGATACTTTTTTATATGGGCGTTGTGTTACTGTTCCTGATCCTCGCTACCGCCATCATCGGTCTGCAAATGGCGCTGTTTGGCAAGCAGTTATTTGTTCAGCATATGATTAGCGCAGGCTTTACTGTATTCCTGTCACTGGCGCATGCCGTTACTGCGATAGTCTGGTTCTTCCCCTTTTAGTCAGTTTCTTTGTGCAGTCCGCAGTTGTGCCTGCCTGGACTCGCTGCTACGCTAACCCGTTGGTACTAGCACCCATGTTCAGCTTCAGTGGCGCTGGCTGACCGGGGGATAGGCGGGTTAAATTTGTTGTATTCATTTCAAAAAAGAAGTGCGATGTGGGCGTGGAGCCTTGCGATTGTCTATGCCCTCTCTGGCATGGCCGCGCTCTCCTATGAAGTGCTGTGGGCGCGCATGCTGTCACTTCAGTTTGGGGTCAGTATCTTCGGCATCGTGGTCACTGTTTCAGCCTTTATGGCGGGACTCGGTGGCGGCAGCCTGGTGGGGGCGCGCATGGTGCAATCCCTGCGTAATCCACTTTTAATTCTCGCACTACTAGAAGTAGCCGTTGCGCTTTTTGCATGGTTTACACCGCAGCTTTTTCAGGCACTTGATCTATGGCTGGGGGTCGGTGTCGCGGGAGGCGGCCTGACTCAGTGGTATGCGCTGCAAGGGGTGGTTGTTTTTTTAGTGCTGTTTATCCCCGCCTTTGCACTGGGGCTTGGCTTTCCGCTTGTGCTATCAATGATCACCGGCAGTGCGGTCTCTCTGAGTAAGATTTATGCGTTGAATACACTGGGCGGCGCACTCGGTGCACTGTTGCCGCTTGGATTGTTACCACTGTTTGGCTGGACGGTATCGATTCGCCTGGTGGCTATTCTGGGGTTCGTTGTTGCAGTGATGCTCGTTCTGCTGTCACGAGCAGTAAAGGCGGAGACTTGTGAGCATACCGATGCGGGTTCCCGTACAGAATGGCTCGCTACTCGCTACCTGTTGGCGTATGCCGGCATCGGAGCCGCAGCGTTGATGCTGCAAGTGGCCTGGACACGTCTGTTTGGCATGATACTGCTGCGTACTGAATATGTGATGGCGGTGATGCTCGCAATCTTCTTAGTGGGGATTGCACTGGGCAGTGCGCTGGTGAGGCAGCGCGCTTCCCAGAGATGGCTGTCGTTGCTGCCGATGATAGCCGCATCGTTTGCGATGCTGAGTCTGTGGGGGTTGCCATTACTTGCGGAGTGGGCTGAGCATACAGAGTATGAGTCGCTGTTTGATGCGCTCTGGTGGCAGTCGATCGCATTGGTGCTGTTAACCTTACCGGTAACACTCGCGCTCGGTGGCTGGCTGCCATTACTGGCAGCACATCATCAGGTGGAGGATGCGGTGCAAAGCCGCTCGATCGGCGCGCAGTTATACGGTGCCAATTCTGTTGGCGCTGCACTGGGTGCCATCGTGACCGGATTTCTGCTCCTGCCGCTACTGGGCGCGCCGGGGACGATAGTGTTTGCTGGCTTGACGCTGTTTCTCTGCGGCATGATCTGGGTGAAATCTCCCCGGCTCTGGTTGGCGGCTCTGCTGGTGGTTGCGCTGGCACTTCCGGTGGTGCAACTACCAGCGGTTAACGTGTTGCTACCCCGTACCCAGGCCGACACCAGAGACCTTTTTCGGTACGAAGACGCCGTCTCAATCACACATGTGATCGAACGACAGGATGGTCAACGACTACTGCTGGGCGACCTGCAGCGGATGGATGCCTCATCTGATCCAGCAGCCGTCGTGGCGCAGATGAACCAGGCGCGCCTGCCGCTGTTGCTCCATCCCGCCCCCAAGTCGGTGCTATTTCTTGGGATGGGTACCGCCATCTCTGCTGCCGGTTCGCTCCCCTATCCGGGGCTGGCGCGCACAGGGGTGGAGTTGTCGCAGGGGGCGATTGATGCCGCGGCTCAGTTTTTTCAGCCAGTGAATGGCGGAGTGATGGAGCAGATGCACATTATCCGTGATGATGCGCGCCGTTTTCTACGCGCCGATGATGGACATTACGATGTCATTATTGGTGACCTCTTTCATCCGGATCTCGTTGGGCGTAGTGCACTGCTCTCCGTACAGCAGTTTGAGCGGGCGAAACAGCGCCTGAATGAGGATGGCCTGTTTGTCCAGTGGCTGGCCTTGAATCAGTTCGATGCCCGTTCGATGAGCATTGTGCTGCGTAGTTTTGAGCAGGTTTTCCCGCAGGCGGTACTCTTTCTGGATGGCTTCAGGGTGGGGCTGGTCGGCCCACGAGATCAATTTGGTGGCGCGCCTGCAGTGCTGGCTAATCTACAGCGCCTCAGTGAAAAGCAGCAAGCAGCGGTGACAGGTAGTGAAGGGCGCTGGAGCTGGCTGGGGCGTTTCTGGGGTAAAATCAACGAGGGAGAGGGGGTGGTGCAGGATGAGTGGGCACCACAGCTCGAATACGCCCTCCCAAGGCTACGTTTTAGCGATGGCGATGCACTGCCGCAGCTGTTGCTATCGCTGCTGAATCAGCGCCCCTCGCTGCCTGAAGCGATGGCACTGCTGCAGGTGGCTGAAGGAGAGCGAGCCGCGTTTGAGCGTAGCTACGTCGCGACGGGGCTGGCGGTGCAGAGCTGGCTGGCCTCGCTTCAGGGGGATAGCCGAGAGGCGCAGCGGTTGATGCGGTTCGCCTATGAGGCGAACCCTGAGGATCGCTGGATCGGTTTTGACCTTGCCGATGCAATGTGGGTGACTTATTCCAATATGGTGGCGCAGGGGCGTGATGAACGTCAGTCACTACAGGCGATTTTACAGGTGCGCCCTGACCATGAACAGGCGCTGAAAGCGATGTGGCAGCTGGAACTGCGCGAGGGTAACCTGGTTCAGGCGGAGGCTTTTCGAGCGAAGCTGAAGGCGATTAGTCCACTGGGGAGGGGCTCCTGAGTGGCGAGGTAGCATTAGCGGCCAACTAAATTCCAGGCAAAAAAAACCCAGCAGTTGCTGGGTTTTTTTTATCCATTGTCGGAAGAGGCTTACTGCCCTTCACCACGACGCTTGATAACATCTTTGAATGCGACATCGGAAACTAGATACGCGCCAACGCATAAGAATACGAATACCCCAATTGGAATTAGAATGTTTGCACCAACTTGTTCAATCATAGCCCCTCTCCTCTAAATATCTTGTTTTTGTCTGGCCTGATGTCCCCGCATTAGGGCCAGACCGAACGCCGACTATAGCCAATCCGGCATCAAAACTCAACTGCTTATCTAAAATTAAGAGTGATAAAAGAGGTGGCATTTTATGCCATAAAAGTGACGCTACTGGGGCCGGAATTACCGGGCGCAGGCTGCGCGTAAGACTGAAATGAGTGGGATGCATGTGGTAAGATCAGCGGTTACGAGGAATATAATTTATGCGTGCCAACGAAGCTTTGAGTAAAATTCCGGTGGTCTCAACCGGGCCAAAATCGGCATCCCCACAACAAGGGTTACATTGGAAGAATCGCCTGGTTCGATTTGGCTTTATCGCGATATTGATTTTAACGCCGGTACTGGGGATCTTCCGCATCGATGTCTCCTCCGGTTTTGTCATCCTTGGGCGGCAGATCTGGTTTGCTGACTTTTTTCTGGTCTTCGGTTTCTGGTTAACGGCCGCCTGCCTGCTTGTCATTATGTATTCGATGCTGGGGACAGTCTTTTGTGGCTGGGCCTGCCCGCAGAATACATTCTCCACCTGGGCGAATAGTGTTACCGAAAAACATCTGGGTAAGCGAGCGGTGATCGACTGGAATAATGAGATGTCCGCGCGCATCGCTAACGCCAAAAATAGATGGGGTAACTGGGCACTACTGAGCATCAAAATGTTGCTGGTTTCGATGCTACTGGCGCTGATTCCGATGCTCTATTTTAACTCGCCGGGCGCAATCTGGTCATTCATTACCTTTCAGGAGGATGAGCGCCTCGCCGGCTCGCTGCACTGGATCTACACCGTGTTTGTCTTTATCGCGCTGGTCAATCTAGCCGTGATTCGTCACTTTATGTGTCGTTACATGTGCATCTATCGCATGTGGCAATACCTGTTTAAGACGCGCGACACCCTCCATGTGGAGTATGATGAGTCGCGCTCAAGTGAATGTGAAAAATGCAATTACTGTGTCACCTCATGCATGGTCAACATCGATCCGCGTCAAACCAGAACTTATGATAGCTGTACTAATTGTGGTGAGTGCATCACCGCCTGTAATAAGCTACACGAGAAAAAAGAGACAGAGGGATTGTTGAGCCTGAAGTTTGGTCAACGTAAAAACCTGACCGCAGCCGATGCGGCAAAATTGACTAGTGGTAAACAGCGCGCGCTGCTGATTACTCCCATCTTCCTGCTGGGGCTAGGGCTTTTCCTCTGGGGGTTGTGGTCCTATCAACCCTACCAGTTAACGGTCTACCGTGCTGAGATTATGCATGGCCAGCAGGTCTCAGATTATCGTGTGAATATTGCCAACAAACGCTATGACCCCGCGTCTTTAAAGATTGAGGTTGAAGGGTTGGATAAAGCAGTCTATTCGTTGGATACAAGCCGGCTACTGTTTGATACGGCTGGCCGTAAAGATGTTAATTTGAGGATCAAAGGTGGTCTGCCAGAGGGGCTGACAACATTTATTGTACGGGTGACGGCGGACGATGGCTGGACCGCGCATTACCGGATACAGCATTTAGTAGATCGGGGGTAGCGATGAGTAGTGATTCCAGAGATAAAAAGGTACTCGAACCAACAAAAGAGGTCGAGTGGGGCAAGATCGAAGATGACCAGATGGGTTACGCCAGTGAAGAGGAGCGCCATACAAAGCGAGGCCTTGAAGACTGGGAGATGGTTGAAAAGATGGAGAGCTCAGAGCATCGCATTCCGTACTGGTTTATTGCACTCTTTGGGGTGTTGTTACTGGTGGCGGTTGGTTTGACCTTTCCGTTCTGGGGGGTTCGCCCCGGTTATGAGCGCTCATGGTTTGACTGGGGAATTCCAATTGGCGTCGCATGGTGTGTCATCATGGCGGGAATCATCTACTACATGGTTGACTACCGTCACCGTGGTAATGATAAGGCGAAGGCTGAGCAGGCTGAAAAAGAGGCGGAGTTAGATAGTCTGTTGCGTAATGATAAAAAAGATCTGTAGTTCAAAAAGTCAAAACAGAGAGTAGAAGATGTTTGCCAGAATTCAAAATCGAACGATCAAAGCCAGTGCGCTGTTACTGCTGTTGCCACTTATATTAACGGGTTGTGCCGGTGGGGAAGATACACCGCTGTTTCCGACCAAGAGCTGGGATGATATTGAGGTCACGATACAGACACGCCCACCCAGAGTTAAGGCCGGTATGATCGAGTTCATGGTGCTCGCCGCAGTGAAGGGGCGCAAGCCCGCCAATGATCTGGTGGTCTCATTGCGGATGGAAGGCAGGAAGAAGTGGCATCAGGCGATCCAGGACGGTTTTCTTGGTGTCTACCGTCGGGTAGTGAATGTACGAGATCCAGCAAAGGATGTGCTGGCAGTGAAGCTGAGAATCAAAAAGACAGATAAGGAAAAGATACTCTATTTCCCACTGGCGCTACAGCATACGGCTGCGGAGAAGGTGGCCCAGTAACCGCCTGCCGACTATCTCACCAGACCCTAGCGTACTATCTGAGCGCTTTGCACGATACAATCAGGAGTAAAAATGACTAACATTCTCCTGTTTTTCGTTAGCAAACGCCAGCAATCATCGGAATCCTGGAGTGGTGTTTGGCAGTGCCTGGCTTTTTTGGCACAGCCAAACACTGCGGATAAATGTCTGTGTTGACCGCTTTTATTTGCTGCCTTGTGAGTTCAAATGATAGTTGAGCACTTAATCGGGAAATCTCAAGATGGTTATCTAAAACAAATAAATGAAGCGGTCAGCGATAAATTTCCAGGTTATTCTGAGTCGGAAGTTGAAGCTTTTTCAAAGGCAATCGATTCATTTAAAACGGTCAGCGTATGTCAGTTTTGCAATTCGACAACCAGCAGGGATATTAGTCGAGAAAGTACGATTGAATTAGGGCCTGCTCATAAAGTATAACCACCTGATATTGCTGTCATAAATAACTTCTATTAGGTGTAATTATGCACGAAAAACAACCCCACCCCACCCCACCAAAAACCGTGCACCTATGATCCACTATCACAGCCACAAGCAACTTTCCCTCGCTGAATTTGACTGGCCCTTCCAGACGGCGCTGGATGAACAGCCGCTGGATAACGATGGATCTGTGCATTCCCTGGGGCGCACTGGTGGAAGGTTACTATCAAAGCCTCTCCGGGACACAGGGTCGCCCGTCCAAAGATGCCCGTCTGGTCATTGGTGCGGTGATCATCAAATACAAACTCTGCCTGTTTGATGAGTGGATAGACTGCTGCTCCATTATCGGCTGGCACAACACCCAGTCGACGGCGGGGTTATCTGTATCAAATGACAGTGTGCTGACTTTCTGAGCAGGCCCTATGTGCGCAACATCACCGACATCGATGACAAGATCATCAAGCGTGCCCGCGATAATGGCGAGGAGATTGGCGCCCTGACCAGCCGCTTCATCGATGCCATGTATAAAGATGCCGATGCTCTCGGCGTGCTACGCCCCGATGAGCGGGTCGCGGTGGACGAAGCCAAGGATGATTACCTATCGTTCTGGAGGATGGCGCAGGAGTTGATCTGTTTTTTGCCTGACATAAAAAACCGGAGCTCGAAAGCTCCGGTTAATTTTGTTTGCGCGAAAGTCAGCCTTAAGGGGTGCTCGGTCCGTTGATTTCGTGAGCACCGATGTCCCAGTCGCCCCCTGACGGGCGTGGCTTGTTGTCGATGTCGCGGCGGATATCCAGGCCGTATGTATTAAAGAAAATATCATAGGCCTCTGATATCTGTCCGGCGGCATCGACAGCCGGGCTGCTTGCGGAGGGTGTTTCATTGTCTGCCTCCATTTGTGGATCATCATAGATGCAGTCGGTGCAGGCGCGGCTGCTGCCGTTGTTGTAGAGAATGTTGCTGTAAGTGACATCTGTTCCGCAGGAGCTGCAATAGTCATAGGCTGTATCGCAGTTGGTGATGATGTTGTTGGAGAGCTCGTAATAAGGCCCTCTGCGGCGACCCACACCTAGGGTGCAGTTGTAGATGGTATTGTTGGTGACGATAGCGCCATCACGGTTAATGGCGGTGTCTACATTGTGGATGACGTTGCCGATGATATAGGGCTTGAACAGGGCGTTGACCGGGTCGATACCATCTTCGCTGTCATAGATACGATTATAGAGTAGCCAGATATTGTCCTGTTCCCCCTCATCATTGATGCGAATCGCTTCACCGGCCGAAGTGGAGTAGAGTGTCAGATAACCATAAATCTCGTTTTGGGAGATGATGACATTTTTCGAACCTTTGATGTCGATGGCATTTTCACCATCGTGGTGCATCTTGTTGCGACCAATGTAGATACCATCAGCAATGATGCCTCTGAGTTCGGGTACCCAGTAGCGATCGATAACCTGCAGGGAGTCGTCGCCGTTGTAGTACATATCGTTATCGACAACCCATACATCTTCGGAAGCGTTGTCGATGATGACGCCGAACCTGCCTGTTTCAGCTGAGGCAGGATAGGGGCCGTTGTCGTGGATCTTGTTGTTGTAGATGACGATGTTGTCTTTCACTTCGCCGGGTACGAAGTCGAGCTTATAGCTCCACAGCTTGATGCCTGAAGTGGTCTCGCCGGTAATTTCAGAGTGGCGGATCGCAAAATGGGTGGTGGGCTGGTAGATCTTGATCGCCGGGCCATTGATGAAGACGTTCTCCAGAATCACGTATGAGTAATCACGAACGATGATCTCGTTGACGCTAGTGCCCAACTCGCCGATCTCAAAGGGAGTACTGCTGTTGGCGCCGCGAATGAAGATCGGTTTGTCGGCAGTGCCATAGCCTTCCACCAAAGGCAGATAGAGATCACCATGAATACTTTCGGTATAGCTATAGGGGCCGTTGTGTACCTCTACCACGCTGCCAGGGGAAAGACTCAGGGGAATAGTCATGCGCGGTTTGTTCGGCGTGCCGTAGGGGTTGTTGGAATCGGTGGCATTAGGGTGCTGATTGTCCACATAGTGGGTGTAGGGGCCATTGCCCGCATCGGGATAAGGAACAGTGCCGTTACCAAAATCGTAGAGCGCGTTTTCATACATGGTATGGCTCTCTTCGATGCCAAATTCCGGGGCTCGAATACCGATGGGGGGCTCCCAGGAACCACTCGGAGTGGTGATGGGCGAGGGTAGGGTGAAGCTGGCATCGGCGCTGGATGTTTCATTACTTGCGGCGTCAACGACCGTGATCTGATAGTGATAGGTGGCGCCTGCGGTCAGCCCGGTTAGGGTGTAGCTGTGGTTGGTGCTGAGCGAGGCGTTTGTCTGAACGTTGCCGTAGCTCGTATCCATGCCGTAGTTCAGGGTGCTGCTGGCCGGTTCGTCGGTCTCCCAGCTGATGGTGGTCGAACTGGTCGAGTTACTATTGACCTGAATGCCGGAGATCTGGGGTGCTGTCAGATCGCCATTGGCTGCGATGACTTCGACGGTAAACGGTGTCAGGTTGGCTGTGGTGGTGCCGTCGGTGACCGTGATGGTAACACCGTTATAGACGCCCACGTCCGCTGCCCCGGGCGTACCACTGACGCGGCCGGTGGCTGTGTTGAAGGTGGCCCAGGCCGGCAGATTGGCTACGGAGAATCTTAGCGTGTCACCGTCGGGGTCGGAGGCTGTGGGCGTGAAATTGAAGGTAATTCCCTCCATGACGCTGCTCAAGGGGGCTCCCGAAATTGTGGGAGGCGCATTCGTGTCGGTGCCGTTGTCAGCGGGTGCTGTGGTGGAGGTATCCGTGACGGGCTGGTTATTGTTTTCCAGAGTGTCGATCGTTTCGGTATTGCAGGCGCTCAGTGCTGTGGCGGTGGCGATAATACCGATCATTTTCAGGATGTGAGGTTTAGTCATGATATCTATCTTTACAAGTTGATGCAGCGTCGTGGCGCTAGCCAAGTTCAGTTTTCCGATGCCTGTATTATCGGCCACTTTAATGGGTGGCGTGATAAGCAATGCCCCGAAATGTGACGCCTCGCACATAGCCGCTACGCTGTCGGTCACAAATAAACGACTATAGAGGGGAAAAGTTGATTCCTCAATAGCTTGTGCTATCTACGAACAATGATCGTGCCAACCGAAATAATGGGTATGATATCATTTGGTTAGCGTCTTTCTGGAGTGCTGCGAGATTCGATAAAGTTGATATTTGTCGCCAGATTGAGACAGGTGTGTGGTGGTTTGGGTTAATTCGTTATTCATTGCATAAAGAAGTGAAGTCTTTGGCTCAGAAAGAGGGAGTTTCAATCAACCAATTTATTTCTTCCGCTGTTGCTGAAAAAATGTCTGTGCTATTAACGGAGGGCTACCTGAAAGAAAAGTCATTGAGGGGTGATAAAAAATCATTTCTTAAAGCAATGTCAAAAGTTCTTGATGTAGAGCCAAGCGGTGAAGATAAATTGTAGTGTAAAAATGCATAACGGATCAAAAGCATCGCTACGATGCGTCCCCTGGGTATTAACCGCGTTATTATTTGCGTTTCAATCCAGGTGCATCCAGCCAGCGACGCATTAGCATGATGCGGTCATTGCCTTCTGTTTTCTGGCAGCGCGGGCAGTTGAGGTGAACAAGGTAGAGCTCTTTGGGGCGTTTGCCTGACTCGATCAGGCCGATCGACATCTCGCGCACCGGTACCTGCAGGGTGCCTACATTGCCTTTGTGAATCTGCACCCGCAGATTGAATGGTGCCGGCAGGTAGCTGATCCGGCGTGATGCCGAGCGGCTATGTTTTAACAGGCGAATCCGTTTTCCGCGAAACATGCCGGTACGGTTGAGCGCCAGCCCCGGCCACTCCTCTTCCAGTTCCAGGTTCTCAATCTCTGTCTGCTGGCGTTTGGCATAGAGCTCACTGGCGATCGGCATGTGCAAAAAGCACGAGGTTGGCATGGTGTGAATGCACTGCCCAGCCAGGTCGATATCCTGATTGTGCCATTCAGGGTAGTCATCAGGGCAGCCACACTCACGAATCATGGTTTCTGATAGACCTTTTTCACGGTGGCGAAAACGTTAAAAAAGAAGACCCAGAAACCGATCCCCATCACCGTTGAAACGCTGGCGATGATCGGCTTGTAGATCTGATGCATCGCATCCATCCCCTCCAGGTCACCGGCCAGCAGCAGATTTCCTTCCAGCGTGCCGAAGGTCATCAGGGTGCTGTAAAAACCGATCAGGCCGAGCGCAGTCCACCAGAAGGTGTGGAACACCAGGCGGCGCGACCACAGCGCTACACCAGAAATTTTCGGTAGCATATAGTAGGTGGCTGCCATGCAGAGAATCACCACGCCGCCAATCACATTCATATGGGCATGCGCCAGCGGGTCGATCATATGCCCCGGCCCACCGTACGGGCTGCCGATGGAGTCGAGCCATGCGCGCACGGGTGGCTGGATCTGCCACACGCCATGCACGGTACCCACCATAAAACAGAAGGTAGAAAAGAAGAGGAACTTGATTAGATCGCGATCTTCCGGGTGTGAAACTTGCTGTGTAGTCATCTAAATAAATCTTTAAAATTAAGTTGAGGCCTTTGCATGACTCATATTTTCCCTGCTGGAACGATCACTGTTTCTCGTGCAAAGGGCTCAAGTTGTAGTGCTGTGTTCGCGATGGCTTGCACATGCGGCACGTGGCGTTTTTTGTGCGCTAAGTCTATCGAATTCATTGAATGCGTGCAATCAGAGCCCATGCCGATAGCCGGGCTGAACGTTATTCGCTTGTCGAGGCCTCGCCGTTACCACGTGGATCGCTGGCGGCCGTCACCCTGTTTTCGACGCGATCCCATAAAATCGCCTGCATATTACCGTAATGGCGGCCGCGCTTTTTAAGGTTGTGTCCCATTGATGTCAGCTTTGAGATGGTCGCGCGATCAAAGGTCCCTGGCTCAAAACTGAGCTGGTCCGG
>DRLG01000098.1 GCA_011053135.1 Chromatiales bacterium | reverse complement strand
TAGCGTACCCTTCAGCGTCTTCGCGGCGATAATTGATAAAGATCCGATGCATGACAAAATACCCGTGATTTAGTTGCTTGTTTTTATACCCCTAAAGCCGGTATATATCAATATAGTTGCGGTGAGTGGGTGCGCTTCTGTGCCAGAGAGATGGGCCGCTTCTAGTTTAGGTGTTAGGCAAGCAGAGGGTTTAATGGGGCTGAAAAAATCAATGCGATGGCTTGTTATGAGCTGTATGGCTCTGTTGAGTGGCTGCGCCACTAATTCGCTGTTTAGCCCGTACCCCACCCAGGTAGCAGAAATTAAGCAGCAGATAGCGGCTGGTGATTTTGCTGCTGCGCGTAAGGCTCTGGAGAAAAAGAGCCAGGGTCCAGACAAGATGCTCTATTTGATGGAGCGCGGGCGCATCGCTCAGATTGCAGGGGATACTGAGGCGAGCATTCAGGACTTTGAGCAGGTTTTAGCCGAATTTGAGGCTAAAGAGGAGGCCGCAAAAATTTCTGCTACTGGTGCAGCGGGAAAAGCTGGGGCTGTACTGTTGAATGAGAACGCTATTCCCTATGCGGGTAGTGCCTATGAGCGAATCTTTGTGCATAGCTTTCAGGCGCTTAATTATCTATGGGCAGATAACCTTGAGGCAGCAGGCGTTGAAGCGCGTCGAGCAAACCTGGAGCAGCAGCTGGCACTGCAGGCGAATGAAGATGAGGTAGAGAGGGCAGAAGCGCAGGAAAGTGCTGAAGAAACAGTGATTCTGCAGCAGAATCCAGATTACAGGCGGAAGTTCTCTTCATTGACCCGTTTATCCTCAAAGGTAAAAAATGCAATTCAGAATGGTTATTCATTTTATCTCTCAGGTTTGATCTATGAAATTAGCGGTGAATATAACGATGCCTATATCGACTATAAAAAGGCGTTAGAAATTTATCCCACCAACCACTATCTGCGCCAGGATGTACTGCGTCTTGCACGCAAGCTGGGTATGGATGAGGACCTTGAACGATTCAGCCAGGTAGAGGTCAGAGAGGATGTAGCGCGCTCTGCAAAAGATGAGGGCAGGCTGGTAGTGCTCTACGAGCAAGGGTATGTGCCAGAGAAGCACGAGGTTAACATTGTTGTTGACCTGCGTGGCGTGCCCAATAATCTGGTCTTCCCTACCTATTTTGACCGCGCCAGACCGAATCGTCCGCTGGTGATCGGGTTGTCAGGCAGGCGCCTGGGAGAGACCGAGACGATTGCGGAGCCTGCTGCCATGGCAGCCAGGGAGCTGGAAGAGCAGCTAACGGGGATGATCGTCAGGCAGGGGTTGCGTGCGATCGCGCGCGAACAGTTGAAAGATAATCAGATGAATAGCACATTTGGTATTTTAGCTGGTATTGGTCAGTTGTTATTGAATCGTGCAGATCTACGCAGCTGGCTGACGTTACCTGCTGAGGTGCAGCTGCTGGATGCAATGGTCAGTGCTGGCAAGCAGCGGCTAACGCTGCGAAATGGTGTTCAGAGCAAGGCGATAACAGTCGATGTGCAACCTGGACGCATCACTATCGTGCATGTGATTGCGGTGAGCGGGCAATTGCATGCGCGTACGATAACAATATAGAATGAATTCAGTTCTAGCGATATTCAGATACTGGGAGTTGGCATGAAGAACCATCACGGTCTTATTCGGTTATTGGCGCCACTGCTGCTGGTCTCAATCTTAAGCGGTTGCAGCACCTCTGGAATTGAAGCGATTGGTAAGCCGGATGACGCAGACCTTGCAAAACAGCTATTGATACACAACGATGCGCTTGCAAAAAAAATCACGATTTCAGAGATGCGCAGCCGCAAAGTGGGTGGTCTGCTTGAAGTGAACCTAACGTTGACCAACCTCACCAGTCGAGATAAAACGCTGGCATACCGTTTTAGCTGGTTTGATGCCGATGGATTTGAAGTAGAGGCCGAAACAGATGCATGGACCCCGCTCAACCTGCATGGTGCTCAAAGTGTCTCGGTGCGTGGCGTGGCGCCCAATGATTCCGTGAAGAGCTATCGATTAAATGTGAAGGGGCAATAAATGTTGATGAAAAAAAACAGGGCTGTTATTGGGTTAACATTGATAGCTGGCTCGCTGTTACTGTTACAGGGGTGCTCAAACAAGGTTGCCTATCAGGACGCCACCGAAGTGGAGACCACTACCATTGACTTCGGCTCTACCGACCTGCAGCAGATCGCAGCCAAGATGGTCGACTCACTCTTAACTTTTCCACCCATTGTGGAGGTGACCAGGGAGCGACGCCCCGTGATGTTTGTCGATAAGATAAAGAACAAAACGACAGAGCATATCGATACAGAATCGATTACCGATACGATCACTACTCGCCTTTTGCGTTCGGGTAAATTTCGTTTTATTGATATGACAAAGGTTGCCGATGTGCGTGAGCAGCTCGCATTTCAGAACAGGGGTGGCATGGTTAATCGCAACACTGCTGCACAGATCGGACGCCAGATTGGTGCGGAGTATATGATGTACGGCAACCTCAGTAGCATCGTGAAAAAGAGCAGTGATGTGAAGGATGTCTATTATAAATTTACCCTGAAAGTGATGCACCTTGAGAGCGGCATCATTGAATGGTCGGATGAGAAAGAGATCCGCAAAACGCGTGAAAAATCGCTCTTTGGACGGTAGCCGCCATGAAAATAATAAGCCCCATTGTACTGCTCGTCATGCTGCTGATCTCCCCGCTCACCTCAGCCTCGTCTGATATCGTTGTCAGTCACAGTAAGGTGAGTGGCATCAGTACCCCGTATGTTGGCGTGAGCCTTGGTAGCGCCGATTATGATCTGGCCAATGATAGCTCACCATCATTCTCTATTTTTGCTGGGCTGGCACTCAATGAGCTGCTCGCCATTGAACTTGGAATGGCTGATTTTGGTGATGTCGGCAACTTTGCGACCCGCAGTGAGGCGAGTGCAATCTATGGCAGCGTGGTTGCTAATGTCGCTCTTTCAAACGAAGTCAGTGCCTTTGGGCAGTTAGGGCTTGCAAGCTGGGACTATAGCGTTGGCAGTTTGAATGATTCCAGCGTGGATGTTTTCTGGGGTGTGGGACTGGATTATGATATTGGCCGAGATCTCGCCGCACGTTTTGCGATTCAGCAGTTTTCAGTCGATGCCAGCTTTTCAAATAACGCAGCTCAGAATGAGGATATTCTGAACGTGAATATCGGATTGATTTATCACTTCTAACGTTCTGAAGTCGCCACGTTAACACTACAGAAAATGGGCCTGAACAGAGGCGTCATTCTCTAGTATTAATATCGCTGTTCTGTCTGGCTATACTGGAATATAATAACTCCCCTATTTTTCCTTATCTATTTCTCTCGGTACTGGGATAACTGGGGCTTGGCGGTATTGAAATAATATAGGTTTATTTTCCCTTTCTATGTAGGGTTATAGAGGGTTCCATCAGAGGACAGTTTTCTGTTTTGCGGGTATTGAAGAGAGATATTAGCGCGTATTTTTTGTATCATACTGTAGTAGTAGACTGGATTGTTGAGCGATAAATACAGAGGGGAGATCATGACTGAAGGAATACACCATAAGGTTGTTATTATTGGCGGCGGCACGGGTGGGATTGCAGTAGCTGCACATCTGCTGAAAGAGATGGAAGAGCTCGATATCGCAATCGTTGAGCCTGCTGATACGCACTATTACCAGCCGGGCTGGACCCTGGTAGGGGCAGGGGTGATTAACGCGGCCAAGACCGCCCGCAGCATGAGTTCAGTTATCCCTAAAGGGGTGAAATGGATTAAAGATGGCGTGAGTGATGTGTCGCCAGAGAGCAATGCATTAACGCTCACCTCGGGTGGTCAGCTAGGTTACGATTTCCTGATTGTTGCGGCAGGCATCAAGATCGACTGGGAGGCTATCCCTGGTCTGAAAGAGAACCTCGGCAAGGGCGGTGTTGTTAGTAACTACGACTATCAACAGGCTCCAAAAACCTGGCAGGCACTGCAGGACTTTAAGGGGGGAACCGCTCTGTTTACCCAGCCACCACCGCCATTTAAGTGCCCGGGCGCAGCGCAGAAGATCCTCTATCTTGCGGATGACGCCTTACGTAAGTCGGGGGTGCGTGCCAACAGTAAACTGATTTTCTGCTCTGCCGCAGCCGGTATCTTTCCCGTGAAGAAATATGCAGATGCATTGAATCAGGTGATCACCCGTAAGGAACTGGATATGCGCTACCAGACTAAACTGGTTGAGATCCGTGCAGAGACAAAAGAGGCCGTGTTTGATAAAGGGGGTGAGGAGGAGGTCATTAAATATGACATGATCCATGTTACTCCACCGATGAG
>DRLG01000097.1 GCA_011053135.1 Chromatiales bacterium | reverse complement strand
ATCAACCACCAATCATCACTGTGAAACAGCCCAGCACCACACTGCCACCATGCGAGGTGCTATCACCCAGCCTTGCCGCTGGCATATTGCCAATCATCACCGTTGCTGAGCCTTTGACAATAGTGTCGGGCGGCCCCACACAGATACAGCGATCCCCGACGACCGCAGCCGGCATCCCGCCAATCAGCACCGTTGACTTACCCGGCCCTGTCACAGGCCCGCCCACATGTGGCACCGTACCCGTCGTCATCGGACAGGTGTGCATATCGGTAATCCTTGCGGCTGGTGGCATACTGCTCCCTCGTTAATCTGTTACTGGAGAAGGTCTCCGGGAATTCACCACTGTTAGAGACTTCCTTAATTCAGTCACTCATCGATGGCATGATCAGGTCGCCCTGAGACTTCCCAGAAAGACCTAATGCTAATTGATCATCACCATTGCACCTTTTACGGTAGTCTGGCCAGATGCGGAGAGTTCCGCGGTTGCACTCCCCTCCGCCTTAAAACCGACCTGGGCCGTATGATTCACATTAAGCCCCTCGACTGAGACATCTGCCTTTGAGCTAATGGCCACCTCATCCGTCGCCTCCAGGGTGAGCTTTCCCGCCGCTGTGATGTTAATATCTTTAGGGCTATCGATGGAGATGCCGCTCTCTGATAGCTCAACCCTGTTGCCATGCTGGTCCTGCAGCAGGATCGATTTTTCATCATCATTCAACACCACCCGGTTTTCACCCGGCGTCACAATCGTCACGCTCTTTTTTTCATCATCAAACTCAACCTTGAGCGCTCCTTTTGTGACCAGTGCTTTGGTGTAGTTTTCGGCTGTCAGTTTATGCGCCGGCGTCCGTTTGCTGCTATATAAGCTCCCCAGGATGATCGGGTTACTGGGGTCATTATTCAGATACCCCAGCACCACCTCATCACCGATCTCAGGGATAAAAAAAGCGCCGACACCTTCCGAAGCGTAAAAACTGGCCAGCCGGGCCCACACGCCCTCCTGCTCTGCCTGCATAACCGGCAGTCTGACCTGTATCCGTGATTCACCCGCCGGGTCTTCATCCAGTTTCATCACCACCCCGATCTGCAGCCCTTCAACTCCCGGCAGCAGCCCCGATGCCGGGGGGGCAACCAGATCCCGCTGCTCAGCAAACCAGCGGTCGGAGAGGCCAAAATCGACATGCGTCAGCCACTGGCCATCCTGAATCTCATGTTCAACTGAACTCAGATAGACGTTGCCATTGAAGCGCGCGCCCACACCTGCAAGTTCAATCATCCCGCCCACTTTTGCCTTAGCGCTACCCTGAAATGTCATACGCCCACGAACCCGGGCCAGTGCCGCTTTTAGCTGCTGCCCTTTAGCCCAGCTGCTGAGCAGATTCGGCTCCATCGGAACGGCGGCCTGCAGACGAAACGTATCGAGACCGATCACCTTCGCCAGCTCATCAGCAGCAAGATCACCGCTTGTTCCCACCGTCACATTACCTGCTTCGGCGCTGGCTACCTGCTGTGCCGCTGGGTCCCAGGCAACTGTCTCAACCGAGGCCAGCTGACTACGCGAATCGAGGTCGGCACTAAATGCCATCAGATCCTCTCCGTAGGTCACTTTCAGTGCTGGCTCCGCATCGCCGCCGGGGGCAGCCACCACCACCCGAGCATCATCAACACAGACCACCATGCCATTAGCCTCTGCCCGCGTAAGCATAAAGTCCCAGTCGCTGCTGTAATATTGCACCAGCTCCTTATGCACTGCTAAAGTCTCTTCAACCTCAGCACTCAGCCCGCTGCTGTTGCCAATCAGAGTGCTGATGATGTCACTATCTTTTGCGTCGATATAGTTCGCATTTTTACGTCCCACGGTCATCGCTACCGCCCTGTCTCGACATTCGATCACCAGTCGGCTGAAGTTATCACCACTGACTTTGATCCCATGCCGCACGATCACCCCTTCGAAGATGGTCTCTTCTTCTGCATCGTATCCAGCATTGACGGTGATCACGCGGCCCGGTTTAAACTGATCAGCGTTACTGACAGGAAAATCCTGCGCTGGCATATCTCCATCCATCAATACAATCCTGGCAAAGGGTATTTTGTTAACGGTCTTGTTGACCGTCACAGAGAGAACCATCGTCTCTTCATCAATGATGGAGCCATCACTGAGGAGAGTCAGCCTGATAACACCACTGCCGGTTAAATTAGGGGAGTCGGCCATGATTATCGTAACGGGGGAAAGTGGAGGCGAGTGCCCGGTTTAAGGTCTCGAAAATTAGCCAGATTATTTACCTTCGCAACTTCGAGGTAATAGGCGCTATCTTTATAGATGCGATGGCACAGCAGCGGCAGGGTATCGCCCGCCTGCACCTCGACATAATGCGACAGATCGGGCGATGAACGATTGGCCTGCAACGCCTCCTCTTCTTTACTGAGAAAACTGGAAAACTGCAGCTTGATCCGGGCGCGTAGTGGCTCACCACTCGGCTTAAAAAGCGTATAGTCGATAGACATCGACTCCAGTCGCCCAAAAAAGAGCAGGCTTCCCCATAGCAGGCGAACCACATTGGTCTCATGTTTTTCGCCATCATATTTATAGACGATGTCGCTAAGCTGCTGCACCTGCGTTTTAACATCCGCAGCCCCTGGCAGATCGACCACACCGGTACCGTCGAGCACAATATCGAAATTGATCTTTTCCGCACCGACACTACCGAACCGGGTCTCTGTGCCCGCCTGCCCCTGCGCCTCTTTTCTGTTATAGCTAATTGAGTGGGCGTGGCTATAACTGGAGGGGTTTAGCATCACCTCAAAGCATGTTCCACTATCGGTTGATATCTTGCCGTCATCAACACTACAGGGGGAGATTGCCAGGCGCTCTTTTTTATCATCAGTGGCCACGATTAAATCACCTAACGCTCAGCCTGTTCACGAATACACTCCGCCACCAGTTCGCGGCATTCACTCATCACTCTCTCTTTAAATGCGGTGAGGTCATCAATCGCCTGTTGCTCCGACATCATCTCCCCGGACTCAGGCTGCACTGTTGACCTGATGATTAGCTGTCGCACTTCAATCGTCATTGTTACGCCACCCTCTCAAAATAGTTATAACTTAGCTCGATTTTTTCAATCGCCACCTCATTTTTTGTCGAGTGGAATCCTTCGACCTCCCAGCTCACCGGAAAGGCATTCACAAATGACCAGGCACGAACCGGCTCACCCGCCTCATTCATTAACCTCACTTCAATCGTCATCGCTTCAATCGGTTTAATGAAGCCACCCTCCAGTACATCACGACACCAGCTGACCAGAGGCGAGTCCATCCCGGCAATGCCGCGCTTTAACACCAGCCGGGTATGTTTGACCGATTTTGGTAGGCGGTGCGCAAAGCGGTTCTCTCCACCCTCTATATAGTCTTCAGTCTCCATCTCAGAGGAGATACCGGAGACCTCCTGAAATGAGGTGTCATCATTCTCGGCCGTCGCTGCAAAAATCACCTTAAAATAGAAGGCCGGTAACGGATATTCACTGTTTGAAGATGAGGGGACCATTTAAGCATCTACTCTGAATTACACTACATCTCGAAAAATAGAGCGCCACTGAGCGCGCAACCCAACGGGCTGCACACTCAGTGAATCACACAGATTTTACGCGTTTGCGATCGTCACACCTTCATGCGCAATCTCAATCGTTTCGATCGCCGCCTCATTCCCGTCGGCCTTGAGATCAGTACCACTGATTTTGGTCGGCCACGCATTTGCAAGCGTCCACACCATGGTCGGGGCACCTGTCTCATCAAGAAGGCTAATCGTGACTGGCACACGTTTTACAGTGTTCATCTTGATCTGATTAAACCAGTCCCAGAACTTGTTATCTGACTTGAAGACACCCTTCTTCATCGTTACGTTACTCGACTTTTTAATGCCGGGCATATTGATGGTTG
This sequence comes from Chromatiales bacterium, assembly GCA_011053135.1. GTDB lineage: Bacteria > Pseudomonadota > Gammaproteobacteria > SZUA-140 > SZUA-140 > SZUA-76. The sequence goes on along the minus strand of DRLG01000097.1, from coordinate 1,106 downwards.
AAAATTCAGGGCTATCACCGTGACGATACTCGATCACCTGTGCCTCTATATCCAGCCCCGACACTTCCTGAAATGAGAGCACTTCACTATCCCATTTCACCTGAAAATAGAATTTTGGCAACGGCCATACAGTCGTTGATTGTGCAGATCCATCATCAGCCATAACACACCTCCCTCTGTTTTAAGTTCACTGTTATATTTTTAGAGCCACTTTCAGCAGTACGCTACGACTTCTGCATCTGCTGCTGGAAAGTAATTTCGATAAACTCAGCTGGCCGTGAAATTGCGACCAGCACCGTTACCCGCAGTATTCCTTCGAGTATATCTTCCGAGGTCATGGTCTCACCCAGCCCTACGTGCACACTGAAGGCGTCATCCGGTACTGCGCCCGCCAGTCCACCACGCTTCCAGATGCCGGTTAGAAAGTTACGAATCATACTTTTGATTGTGACCCAGGTGTTCGCTGTATTTGGCTCAAAGACATACGCCTTGGTGGCGAGCCTGATCGACTCTTCCAGCATGATCATGGTGCGGCGTACATTCACATATCGCCAGTCGAGGCTATTGCCATCCAGGGTACGCGCGCCCCACACCAGTGTTCCCTCCCCGATAAATGAGCGGATCGCATTGATCGATTTGCCCTGCGTGGTGACATTCAGATCTTCCTGCTCATCATGCGTGATGTTTACTGTCGGGGAGACCACTGCATTCAGGCTCACATTGGCAGGCGCTTTCCATACACCACGGGTGTTATCAACCATAGTGTAGACGCCGGCCATCGCCGCCGCTGGTGGCAGCAGATTAAGCTGTTCACGCATCTCTACGATAAGATTGCCAAACATCGGGCTTGAGGCACGCAGGCTCTTGTTTAGCAACATTTTGTCGGCGAGCACATCTTCGTCTGCTCTATCGTCCCAGTTACTGGTGATGTTGTTGATCATCTCAATCTGCTGGGTCGCCTTAGGGGAACTGTTGTCATCAGCAGTATCGCCAAGCCCCAGCTCTGCACGCAGCAACTGCTGTAGTAGATCGGGGTTTGCAATATTCTCATAGCTTAGCTCGCTTTCCTGAACGATGGTGGTGTTGACCCAGGGGTAGTAGGCGGT
>DRLG01000096.1 GCA_011053135.1 Chromatiales bacterium | reverse complement strand
GTTGCCCTGCTGAAACAGGTTAGCCCGGAGACGATTATCGTACTCGGTGGCCCCGAGGTGAGTTTTGAGCATGATCAACAGCCGATCGTGGCGATGGCTGACTATGTGATCTGCGGTGCGGCCGACCTGGAATTTGCCGAACTGTGTCGTGAGCTGCTGGCCGGTCGGCCACCGCCGCACAAGATCATCAATGCTATCCCGTTCAGGCTGTCAGAGCTGAAGTTGCCATACTACCTCTATAGTGATGAAGATATTAAAAATCGCCTGATCTATGTTGAGGCATCGCGTGGTTGCCCGTTTAAATGTGAGTTCTGTCTGTCGGCACTGGATAAGAGCGCCAAGCCGTTTGATCAAGCACAGTTTCTCAATGAGATGCAGCTGCTTTATGAGCGCGGCGCGCGCCATTTTAAATTTATCGACCGCACCTTTAATCTAAAGATAAAAGATAGCATCCGCATCATGGCGTTTTTTTTAGCGCGGATGAGTGATGATCTCTTTCTCCATTTTGAGCTGATCCCAGACCATCTACCCGAAGCGCTGCGTGAAATGATTCAGCGTTTTCCCGAAGGCTCACTCCAGTTCGAAGTCGGCATTCAGAGTTTTAACCCCGAGGTGCAGGCGTTAATCAGCCGTAGGCAGGATAATAGAAAGAGCGCCGAAAATCTGAGCTGGATTCGCAACAATAGCCATGCTCATATCCATGCCGATCTCATCATCGGCCTGCCGGGTGAAGATATCAACAGCTTTGCTGCGGGCTTCAACCGACTCGCTACACTTAATCCACATGAGATACAGGTCGGCATTCTCAAGCGGCTTCGCGGAACACCACTGGTGCGCCACACAGAAGAATATGAGATGCGTTACAACCCGAATCCACCCTACAACATCCTCAGTACAAGTCGTATCGACTTTCTCACCATGCAGCGCCTCAATCGTTTTGCCCGTTACTGGGAGATGATCAGTAACTCTGGTCGTTTCAGAAAAGCGTTGGTGTTAGTGCTGGCCGATAACGCCTTTGAAGGGTTTATCAGATTGAGTGACTGGCTGTTTAAAGAGACTGGCCAGACTCACCGGCTGGCACTAAAGCGGCTGTTTGAGCTGCTACATCGCTATCTAACCGAGGAAGCTGGCGTGAGTAATGAAGAGGCGACAGCGGTGTTGCGACAGGATCATCAAGCCTCAGGCCAGAGTTCAGTACCCGCGTTTTTGATTGAGCAGCCGAGCCAGCAGCAGAAGAAATTATCGAAGCGAAGCCTGGAGCGTCGGCAGGCAAGGCATCGGGAGTCAGGGAGAAAAGAGCCATGCGCTTAAGGGCGCGTTTACTGCGATATCATCTTGCTACGCTGCCTTAAAGCGCGCCAACGCAGGCAAATCACCCTTATACCCCATCGCATGTAGCATGATCTGATTTTTAAGTGGTGGTAGCCTGTCGGTAATTGCGAGCCCTTCGTTGCGTAGCCATTTGAGTGGCAGGGCTTCACTGCCAAAGAGTTTTTTGAAGCCGTCCATCGCTGTCATCATGATCAGGTTGTCCCCCTTGCGCCAGCGTTCATAACGGCGCAGCACATGCGTGGCGCCGATATCTTTGCCCTTAGCATGGGCAGTGAGTAACACTTCTGCGAGTGCAGCGGCATCGAGCAGTCCAAGGTTAACCCCCTGCCCTGCTAATGGGTGGATGGCATGTGCGGCATCTCCGATCAGTGCGAGGTGGTTGCCAATATAAGTTTCGGCGTGCTGGCGCTTGAGGGGAAAGGCACCACGTGGGCCGACTTCAATTACGTTGCCGAGGCGCTGTTCCGAGGCGTGTGACAGTGCCGCCATAAACGCATCATCATCCATCGCTAACAGTTCATCCGCATGCGCTGGCGTGGTTGACCAGACGATTGAACAGCCGCCGTTATTGAGCGGCAGAAAGGCGAGTGGGCCGGTTGGCATAAAGCGTTGCCATGCGGTTTCCTGATGTGGCAGTTCGGTGCGGATCGTTGTGACCAGGCCGCTCTGGTTATAAGACCAGCCGTTGGTCTCGATACCGGCATGTTGCCGTACACGTGAGTTGGCACCATCGGCACCAACAATAAGGTGTGTGGTGATCTCGCCGCGCTCTTTCAGTGTTAATTTAACCAGTTCACCAGAGGTATCCTGATCTTCGAGCATCTCGGGGCAGAGCAGTTCTACGTTGTCGAAGTCATCGATACGCCTGGTCAGCGCTGCCTGGATTACACGGTTTTCAACAATGTGGCCAAGCTTGTCCTGCGCGATGTCGGCGCTATCGAAATGGACCGCGCCGTTGCCTTCGCCATCCCACACCTGCATCTCACGGAAAGGGCTGACGCGCATTGTGGTCATCGCATTCCATGCGCCAAGGCTGGTAAAGATCTGCTGTGATGCGGCGGTGATCGCCGAGCAGCGCATGCCAATGCTATCTTCTGCCCACTCCATCTCGGCCGGGCGCGCTTCGATAACGGCTACTTTTAGATCACTATCGCCCAGTGCGCAGGCGAGCGTGGTGCCGACCATACCGCCACCGACAATCACTACATCATAATCAGCGTTCATAATCAGTCCTTAATAGAGGGTTTGCTAATACCCTCTCCCCCTGGGAGAAGGAACACAAAAGTTCATTCGGCATTTTATGAGAGTGGAATGCCGCGTGCGAGCCTGGGCAGCTTTCCCGCGAGCCCCATTGTCTGGCGCATCAACGCACGTTTAAGCGGCGGGATCATATCCATCGCCAGCAGGCCGCTGTTGCGACCAATTACTAATGGTGTGATCTGGTTTGAGAAGATGCGAACCAGACCATCGGTCAGACCTGCTATACAATCCTGATCACGTTTACGCCACTGGTCGTATCGGGTTAAAACCGACAGCGCGCCGATCTCCTCCTCTTTCGCCCCAACAATCACCTCTGCCAGTGCGGCGACATCTCGAATACCAAGATTAAAGCCCTGACCTGCGATGGGGTGGAGCACGTGAGCGGCGTTGCCGATCAATGCGAGTCGCGGGCGGATCTGTTCATCAGCTCTCACCAGCGCCAGTGGATAGGCGTTGCGCCGCCCAACCTTCTGTAGCACCCCGAGACGCATGCCGAAGCGCTGCTGTAACTGTGTTAGAAAGGTTTTATCATCCCACCCCATCACTTCATCAACCCTGTCGCGATTAACCGTCCATACGAGTGAACAGCGTCCGCGGGACATCGGTAGCAACGCCAGTGGGCCGCTATCGGTAAAGCGCTCATAGGCGACGTTGCGGTGATCTTTGCTGGGGGTGACGTTGGCGATCACCGCGCTCTGGTTGTAGTCATCCGAGCTGTAGCTGATACCCGCCAGCTGGCGCACAACGGAACGGCCACCATCTGCACCCACGATCAGCTTGCTGGTTAAGGTTTCGACTCGTCCGTCTCGTTCGACCACCACTTCGGCGCAGTCGGCATTGATCGTGAAGTTTTTCAGCTGCGCCGGGCAGATCAGTTCAATGTTGGGCAGTGAGGTCAGCTGCTCCGCAAAGCGTTGGCCGAGCTCGCGGTTCTCAACCACATAGCCGAGTGCCGGGTACCCTTCGCGTGCGGCATCCATGCGGGTGGTGCCGAAGTGGCCGCGGTCTGAGACATGAATCTTTTTGATCGGTGTTACGATAGCTTCAATCTGCTGCCACAGCCCCATCCCTTCAAAGATTTTACGTGCGCCAAAGGCGAGTGCGATACTGCGGTCGTCATAACTCGGTTGTGATGAAGAGCGCAACGGCACCGCCTCAATCACGCCAATACGTAACGGTTGATTGCCCAGTGCGCAGGCGAGGCTCGCACCGACCATGCCGCCGCCGATGATTAACAGATCAAAATGTTGTGCTGTTTTTTCCATATCGTTTTTTAACGGGTTGTTGCCATTAGCGCTTCAATCTCCTCCACGCTCTTCGGCACCCCTTCACTTAAAATCTCATAACCATCTTTTGTGACCAGCAGATCATCTTCGATCCGCACCCCGATGCCCCACCATTTTCTGGCAACGCCTCTGCTGCCGGGCTGGATGTATATGCCGGGTTCAACGGTCAATACCATGCCCGCTTCGAGCAGGCGCCACACGCCGTCGATTTTGTATTCGCCGACGTCGTGCACATCCATACCGAGCCAGTGGCCGGTGCGGTGGACAAAGAAGCGGCGGTAGGCCTCGTCTTTGATGAGTGTACGCAAATTGCCTTTAATTAGCCCCAGTTTCTGCAGCCCTTTGGTGATGGCGC
>DRLG01000095.1 GCA_011053135.1 Chromatiales bacterium | reverse complement strand
GCATTTCAGTGCTTTTTGGTAGATCAAACGATAACGTAACCACTGACCCCTCACGATAGTTCGACGCCGCCTCTTCATGCTGAATAATGCGAGCTGCCCGATCTGAAAAGTCAACCATCGTACAGCGCTGCGACTCCTGATTAAGCCGGCTCTGAATCTTCCCTGGCACATCGGTCTTCAGACGAACATGGCGACGCTGTTCAAGTAAACCAAAGGCAGCGGGATCTACGTCAAGAATAGCAACCCGATGGCCAATATAATGCCCCTCCTTCAGCTCTACCTGTTTTCTCACCGTGGTATCAATCACCGGCAGGCGTCCATCACTCTGCACGCCTTTTAACGTGATGTTGTTTCCCCTGACAAAACCACCATTTTTTCCCAGTTGCTCTCTACGTGCATAGTCAAGCCCCTCTTCACTGCGGCTGGCAGTCGGCATAATAAAGCAGAAGCTCTTTATCTTTTTAAGCGGCTTACCATTCAGGTAAATCTGCGTTCTCTTCGCCTCCTCTTTCCAGCTAATCTCACCATTTGAATAGACCAGCTCATTATTAATCGCATAGGCAATGATCGTGGTGGTCAGCGTCAACTCCTCTTTAAACTCCGGGTAGTAACTAAACTTTTTTCCGATAGGATAATAGGGGAGCAGCGCTACCAGCGCATCGCGATCCAGCTCGAGTGCTGGTGCCTGGCGCTCATCAGCGGCGGGCTGTTTTCTGGCAATCTTATTAAATATTCCCAACATGGTTAAACTCTTCTATTCAGATAAGACGAATGGTCATTCTAACTCAATAGAGAGCATAATCATACGCCACCATTTATATGTAACCATATGATTTTATTGGAGTACCTGAACTAGCAAAAGAATCAGATGATCTGCCTAACCCCTTCGGGGCGCCACGCTGGTGCTATCACATTTGGCATGCAGGAGCGCTGTAACAAGCGCATTGGGGTCAGAGTAAACTCACCATAGCGCTCATTCACCTGATCCATCACCACATTAACCTCGCGGCCATGCGCCTCAACTTTGGGAGAGAAGAGCTCAATCTGGTGATTAGCGATACGTGGATTTAGCGCTGTCACCTGCACCTGGCTCACCGCCTCGCCGTACCAGTGGGTGTTCAACATGTCACGACAGAGCTTCATGATCTCCTGACCACCATCCAGCGCAACGTCTGACTGATACTTGCCGCCAATCCAGCCGCTTTTTGTACGCAGACCAATAAAAAATCGCCCGGCCTGCATCTTATGGCGACGCAGGCGAGTCGCCAGCTTTTCACTCATGTGGAGCAGATAGGTCTCGATCACATCGATATCAGTGGTATTGGGCGGCATCACCTTGCCATGCCCCATCGACTTCGGCGGCTGCGTTTCAATACTCACCTTGTCTGGGTCACTGCCCTGACACATGTGCCAGATACGCCGCCCCTGATTCCCAAAACGGCGCGCCAGAACACTGATGGGTATCTGCTTCATATCGCCACATCTATATACACCGTATTGCGCCAGAAAATCTCCGACACCTTTAGCGATGCCACACAGCGCCGTTACGGGCACCTCTTTTAGACGCTGCTCCGCCTCCCATGGCGGGATCACGGTAAGGCCGTTGGGCTTTTCCAGCTTCGCGGCAAACTTGGCCGTGGTCTTATCACCACTCACACCGATTGAGCAGCGAATGCCAGAGACCTCAAACACCTTCTGCTGCACCATGCGGGCAATCCGCAGTGGTGTACCGTGCAGCTTCTGGCAACGGGTCACATCCAGAAAGGCCTCATCCACTGAAAAAACCTCAACATCGGGGGTAATGTCATGCAGTGCGCGCATAATCTCCTGTGAGACCCGAGCATAGCGCTTAGGATCTGCCGGGCACTGAATCAGCTCAGGGCAGAGACGCCGCGCTTCACGCAGCCGCATGCCGGTATGAACCCCATAGGCGCGCGCCTCATATGAACAGGTGATGATGCAGGTGCCCTGCTCACCGTTTGTAATTGCGACTGGTTTGCCCTGCCATTGCGGACGGTCTCGCTGTTCAATTGAAGCGAAGAAGGCGTTCATATCGACCAGGATAATGGCGCGTGGCCAATGCACAGGGCTACGGTCTCGCTGATCTTTTTTGATGATTTCCATTTATCTTTCCCCCACTTTAGCTTGCTTTAGGAGCCGCTGATTAATTGCCTTGTCTCTCATAGTGAGCAAAGCGTAACGAACTGGAAACCCAGCTCCTCCAGGGCGACAATCTCGATGCTCGACGGTTCATTGAGTTAAGTGATGACTGCGTCGTTTATTGATAACTGCGCATCTGTCCAACCAACACCCCCTGAATACGCACCCGATGCGCCGCATAAACAAAGGGCTGCATGGTGCTATTTTCAGGGATCAATTTAACGCGCCCATCATTCAGATACTTCAGTCGCTTCAACGTCGCCTCTTCACCATCGATCAGAGCCACCACAATCTCACCGCTATACGCCTGCTGAGCATGGCGGATCACCACCATGTCGCCATCAAGGATGCCGACATCGATCATCGAATCCCCAACGACTTTCAGAATAAAGCGGCCAGGCCCCATAAAGAAATCCATCAGGTTAAGCTTGTCATGCCCTGGAATCGCTTCGATCGGCAGGCCCGCGGCAATCTGCCCCAATAGCGGCAGGCTACCACGCTCATCCGCCCCCTCTTCTTCAACCAGTTGCAGGCCACGCCAGCCGGCATGATTACGCACGAGGTGCCCTTTATCGATCAACCCCTGCACATAGCGGTGCAGTGTCCCTTTTGATGCCACCCCCACCGCTGCGCCAATCTCAACCAGCGTCGGTGAACGCCCCTGCTGTGAGATGTGAAACCTGATCGCATCCAGGATGCGCTGTTCGAGTTCAGTTAACATAAACCGTGCCCTCGCCTTAACTAATCAACTTGAAACAGACTATAGAGAACTTTTGGAGAACTTTCAAGTGGGGCGATAAAAATAATACCCGCGGCAATCAAACCGGGGCCTCTCACCCCTTGTGATTAATCTCTGCCGATAACAGCCAGCTCCACACCAGCCCAGTTACAAAACATCCGATTGAAGGTATATCAAGAGAGTCGCCTGCATAATCTACTCGCTATCAACCGCCGTTTTCTGGTTTCACCGTTAATCAAATTTGCTACTAGCTGCCTTCATCAAGGAAGAGGGCGATGGAAGCATAAGGATCATAAACTCAAATTTTACTGTATTAAATTTATAGCTTAACCACCTTCAATTAAGGTGATAAATAGCTTATTGCAACGTCAATTCTTTGTCCTTGTGCGCCATTTAATAACTGATTATTCTTGTGCCACTATTTTTATAAGCAGCTATTTCCCAACAAATGGCTGACATCTGAATTTATAATAATCCCTATTAAAAAGGACTTCTCAATGAAACCGATCTACACCATTGCCGCTGCAATTATCGCAGGCTCACTGGCCGGTTGTACCTACACCTCTCAGGGGCTGGTTGTCAGTAAAGATCGTTATGCTGAAGCGCTTCAGGAAGATCACTTTGGTGACTCTGCTGAAAAGATCGTCTATCTCGACCAGAACTGGGATCGCTGGGATAGCCTGTGGTTTTACAACACCACCCAGGGGTCTAACTTTCTACCTTACGATATCTTTGTCAATCTGGAGCAGAAGGATAACGAAGCGCTCTTCAAAGAGAGCATGAACATGAGCAAGTACCGCTACCTGCCACAGCGTGATAGCTGGGATAACCCCGATGGTCTGCCGGTTGGCCTGGTCAAGGATAGCTATCAGGGCAAGGAGTATGTCGGCTTTACCTGTGCAGCCTGCCATACCACTCAGATCAATTATAAAGGTACTGGCATCCGCATCGATGGCGGCCCGGCACTAGCTGATATGGACAGCATGCTGCTGGCACTTAATGAGGCGCTAATCGCTACCCAGAATGATGAAGAGAAACTGCAGCGCATGGCGACACGAATCGCCAAAGATCGCGAGGCTGTACGACAGGAGCTAGTCGCAACCGCCGAGAAGCTGACACTCTATAATGACATCAACCGCCCGACCAATGGTGAACAGACCGTTCACTACGGCTATGGACGGCTCGACGCTTTTGGACGCATCTATAACCGAATACTGGGGCACCTGACACCGGGCAACGAAAGTAGTAATTTCAACCCCCCCAACGCCCCGGTGAGCTACCCCTTTCTCTGGGATACGCCGCAGCATGATTTTGTTCAGTGGAATGGTGTCGCCGATAATAACGACGGCACGCCTGCCGGTTTCCTCGGTCCACTAGGGCGTAATACTGGCGAAGTGCTCGGTGTGTTTGCCACTTTCAGTCTGGAAAAACAGAAACACCACCTGGGCTACAAGGCCTCTGTTGATAAACGCAACCTGTTACGACTTGAACGGCACCTGACGTCACTGGAATCACCTTTATGGCCCGAAGAGATTCTGCCTGAAATTGATCGCACGCTGGCAAAAAAAGGTGAAGAGCTCTTTCAAACCTATCGCTGCCAGCTGTGCCATAGTGATGATGAATTTATCCGTAACAACCCAAAACGCCAGGTCACAGCGCAGTTTGCCAGTGTCGATATCATCGGTACCGATAAGCAGATGGCGAGCAATGCCATTTCATACACAGGAAAAAGTGGGCTATTTGAGGGTGAGCCCGTTGCGCTAGACCCCAGAGAGACCATTGCGGCAGAAACACCTGTTGTTGTTGCGCTCACTAAATCTGTTCAGGGGGTTATTATCGCGCGCGACCCCGATAAATCATGGTTACGCGGACGCGCAGAGTGGCTTTACGATATTATCGCCGCGCTGTTCAACAACCCAAGGAGAGAGGGGTCAACACGTTACGTCGACTTTGAAGAGAACAACGCCTTTCCTGAAAGCCTTTACGCCTACAAGGCACGACCACTCAACGGTATCTGGGCAACGGCTCCTTACCTGCATAATGGTTCGGTACCGAGCCTTTATGAAATGCTGTTACCAAGCTGCAGCGATGAAGAGATTGCAGCAGGTAAAAAATGTCGCCCTAACCGCTTCACGCTAGCCAACCGTGAATTTGACCCCATAAAGGTCGGCTTTAAACAGCATGATATCAGCGATTACCCTACCCTGTTCGAGTTCGATACGTCGCTACCAGCCAACCATAACACTGGACACGAATACGCCGTCGGCAAGACACCCGTCATCAAGGTCGATGCTAACGGGGTAGCCATCCGTAATGCGGACGGTTCTTTTGCGATGGAGACCCTGCCACCCATCAGCGATGAAGAGCGCTGGGCACTGGTAGAGTATCTGAAAACGCTGTAATAACAGCCGCTGGTTAATAGATCAAAAAAGGCTCTGTGTTGCTACAGAGCCTTTTCTTTTTTCATTAAGCGCATCTGCTATCGCTATGCTTTCCACTTAAGCAGGTAATGCTCTGGTACTGCACCACCATCTTTATCGATGGAACCCAGCGCCTGAATGCCAGGGCGCAACAGCACCTGTTTTACCATCTCCGGAATCATCACCCGCCCGATCTCTTTCCCCATACACTCATGCAGGCCAGAACCGAAATGGAAGCTGTTGCCATAGGGGCGCGCGGGGTTAAAGGTCTCAGGATCATCAAACGCAGCGGGATCAAACATCGCCGACAACATTAGCGGTAAAACGGTCTCCCCTTTAGTGATTGTTGTTTCGCGCTCTGTTCCTTTCGCGAGGGTGTAATCTTCCGCGGCTGTGCGAAACATATACTTAAAAGCGGGATTAAAGCGCAACGCCTCCCACACAATCGGGTCAAAGGTTTCATTATCGCCCTCTTTGGCCGCCGCCTGTGCCAGTGCAAACACCTCAGGCCGACTCAGAATGCCTTCGACCGCCTGACTCACCGCCATTGAGGTCGTCT
>DRLG01000094.1 GCA_011053135.1 Chromatiales bacterium | reverse complement strand
TCGTAAATACGCTCATCACTAGCGCCACGCCTCACCCCCTCAATCGAAGAGAGTTTGAGCTGGCAGGGTGCATCATAACAGCCATGACAAACCACACAACGCCGTTCTAAAACAGGCCTGACCTGCTCATACGACACAGGCTCATACGACACAGGCTCATTCAGCTCAACCAACAACTCATCTCCCATCCCAACTGGATCCGGAGACTTCTGTTGAGAATAGGCCATGAGTACAGCTAAAAGGGTGATCAGTAAGATGATCATCACCCTTCTCCTGATAAACCTATTCTTATTCGAGCGGGACACTTTCAGTCTCGGGTTTCACGCATACCCTCCCCATACGGCATGATAGTGATTTTATCTCTGATCAACTCTTCGCGCGTCTGTTGTTTTAGCTCAGCGGCTGCCACCTCTGATGAGGGAATGCGCTCAGTTACACCGTTTACTATACGATAATATCGCTGCTGAGTCCTGTGGGGAGGTATTAGATCTGTTAAGAAGCCTCTACATCAGCAACCATCCACCGCCGCACTCCTGGTTCGAATATGATAGAGCTTTTCGACTGGCAATATCGCAACAATGCCATCTCCCTCCATATCAAGAGATGCAGCATCCATAATCGCCTGGGCGATAGTCTCTGCCTCACTCTCCTCAATAAAGAGTTCGACACGTGCATGGTTTGTCATCCAGTCTTTGGCGTAAAAGTCGATATATTCGCCATAGCCTTTTACTTTTGAGATGCTGAGGCCTCTAACCCCCAGTTCCTGTAATTTTTTCTCGACCTTATCCAGTAATTCAATGCGAAATATAGCCGTTACTTTTCGATAATCCATCGATTACTCTCCTCCGCTTATTCGCTTATTCGCTTATCAGATTATTCTCTGCTTTCACCCTGCTTTTACGCTGATGAATGCGCTCTTTGGCCTGTAATATCCAACCATAAACCACTGGCAGAACAACGAGCGACAACAAGGTTGTAGTCACCATTCCCCCCACCATCGGTGCCGCAATTCGCTGCATCACTTCGGAACCAGTGCCACTGCCAAACATAATTGGCAACAGGCCGGCAATCACCGCCACGGCCGTCATAACGATAGGGCGCACCCGCTCTGAGGTACCCACTCTCACCCCTTCCAGTATCTCCGCAGCTGTCAGGAATGCGAACTGACTTCGTTCTTTAGCGCCTTTCTCCTGGCGACGTCGCGCCACTTCCTGGTCGATAAAAGTCAGCACCAGTACACCGATCTCCGCCGCGACGCCAGCAAGTGCAATAAAACCAACAGCTACCGCTACCGACATGTTGAAACCGAACCAGTAGATCAACCAGATACCACCGACCAGTGCGAACGGCACTGACAACAACACCACCAGCGGGGCACTGATATTGCCAAAATTAAAATAGAGTAGTAGAAAAATGAGCAGCAGGGTTGCAGGCACCACCACTTGAAGCCGTTTGGTCGCGCGCTCCATATACTCAAACTGGCCAGACCAGGTTACGGTATAACCGGGTGGAATCTCCACCTGATCAGCCAGAACTTTTTTAGCCAGCGCCACATAGCCTCCGATATCGGAACCTTTAATATCGACATAGAGCCAGGCGTTTGGTGTCGCATTCTCACTCTTGATGACGGGGGCGCCACGTCGCTCAACAATATCGGCCACCTGTGCCAATGGAATCTGCGCGCCTGAAGGGGTAGGAATCAACATCCGCGCCAGGCTTTCGGGCGAATCACGCAACTCACGCGGATAACGTAAATTGACGGGATAGCGCTCTAGCCCCTCTACGGTATAAGTGACGTTCATTCCCCCGATTGCAGAACTGATGGCCTTTTGTACATCCCCTACAGTCAACCCATAACGGGCAGCCCTTTTTCGATCAATGTCAAAGTCGATAAAATAACCACCCACCGCGCGATCAGCAAAGGCTGAAAGGGTCTCCGGGATTGTTTTCATAGCGCGTTCGATCTCTTCGGAGATCCTTGCCAACTCACCAAGATTTGGCCCACTCACCTTTATACCGATCGGTGTTTTGATACCTGTCGAAAGCATATCGATACGTGTTTTGATCGGCATTGTCCAGGCGTTGGCCAGCCCAGGAAATCGAATCGCCTTGTCCATCTCCGACATCAGGGCCTGCATCGTTTTATCGGGATCAGGCCACTCCTCGCGTGGCTTAAGCCGCGCAATAGTCTCCATCATTGAGAGTGATGCCGGGTCAGTCGCACTCTCGGAACGCCCTACTTTGCCAAACACTGTCTCTACTTCAGGGAATGTCTTGAGAATCTTATCAGTCTGTTGCAACAGCTCTTTGGCCTTGGTGATAGAGATGCCGGGAAAGGTGGTCGGCATGTAGAGCACATCCCCCTCATCCAGTGGCGGCATAAACTCACTACCAAGTTTCGACAACGGATACCAGGTGACCACCAGTAATACTATCGCCCCGATCAACGTTATATTTCGCCACCCCATCGCCAGCCGTAATGTCGGTGTGTGCAGAAAATGGAGTACCCGGTTCACCGGATTCCTCGCCTCAGGCAAGATCTTACCGCGAATAAACCAGCCCATCAGCAATGGCACCAGCGTTACCGCTAATAGTGCGGCAGCAGCCATCGAATAGGTACTGGTAAATGCAAGTGGTGAAAACAGGCGACCTTCCTGCCCTTGCAGGGTGAAGATTGCCAGATACGAGGAGGTGATAATCAGCAATGAAAAGAATAGCGCAGGCCCGACCTCTTTAGCCGCAGCAGTGGTAGCAGCCCAGCGCTCCTGAGTGGTCAGTTCTGACCCTTTTTTATTCCCCGCACGCTCCAGATGTTTATGGGCGTTTTCTATCATCACTATTGCACCATCAACCATCGCACCGATAGTAATGGCGATTCCTCCCAGCGACATAATATTGGCATTCAGTCCCTGCCAGCGCATCGCTAGAAAAGCGAGCAAAATACCGATCGGCAGTGCAACAATGGCAACCAGTGCGGAGCGAGCATGAAGCAGAAAAATTATGCAGACCAGACTAACGACAAAAAACTCTTCAATCAGTTTTTCACTCAGGTTGTCCACTGCCCGCTCAATAAGCGCACCACGATCATAGGTAGTGACAATTTCAACCCCCTCGGGTAGTCCCTTGCTCAGTTCTGCTAACTTGGCCCGTACCCCTTCAATGGTTGCCAATGCATTTTCACCAAAACGCATAATGACAATTCCACCCACCACCTCTCCCTCGCCATTCAGCTCTGCCAGACCGCGCCGTAATTCTGGGCCAATATGGACATGAGCAATATCTTCAAGTCGGATCGGTGTGCCGTTGGCATCAGCACCTACAGGAATGTCATTAAGATCTTCAATACTCCGGATATAACCTCGGCCTCGCACCATATACTCTGTTTCCGACATCTCAATCAGCTTGCCACCGACATCATTATTGGAATTCTGTATTGCACGCTTCACCTTTGATAACGGAATGTTATAGGAGGCCAAAGCATTGGGATCAACCTCTACCTGGTACTGTTTAACAAAACCGCCCAGCGCAGCCACTTCCGAGACACCCGGCACCGTCTGTAGTGGGTAACGCAGATACCAGTCCTGAATCGAGCGTAGTTGTGAAAGATCATGACGGCCGGTTTTATCTACAAGTGCGTACTCATAGATCCACCCCACCCCCGTGGCATCCGGCCCTAGCGCTGGATTGGTTCCTTCAGGCAGGCGGTCTCCCACATAATTAAGTGACTCCAGTACCCGTGAACGTGCCCAGTACATATCGGTACCATCTTCAAAGATGATGTAAACAAAGGAGTAACCAAAAAATGAGTATCCCCGTACGACACTCGCCTTTGGCACTGATAACATCGCAGTCGTCAGTGGGTAGGTGACCTGATCTTCAACTACCTGAGGGGCCTGTCCCGGGTATTCAGTAAAAACGATCACCTGCACATCAGAAAGATCAGGAATGGCATCGAGAGGGGTCGTCTTTAGCGCCCACAAGCCACTCACAATGATCAGGAAGGTGGCTATCATCACCAGGAATTTCTTCCTGACCGATAGCTCGATAATGCGCTCGATCATGGCTGATTACCCTTCGGTTGGCTGGGCAATGAGATCTCATCCATAGCTTGACTCTTCTTCATTGCCCCTGCGCTGCCATCAACGCCCTCCTGTGTCGTATCACCGGCTGTACCGTCGATCATTTTTGCTGTTGCTTCTCGCAAAGAAGATTCGGAATCGATCAGGAACTGCGCTGAAACCACCACCTCTTCATCGGCTGCGACCCCTTCGAGAATCTGCGTCTGACCCTCACTGGTAATCCCCACAACCACTTCACGAGGTTCAAACTTGCCCGGCTCACGCACCACAAAAACCTGCTTACGTGCACCGGAACGGACTATCGCCTGAGCCGGCACCAATACGGCTGGCGCACTACGCACGCTCTTTAATGTTACATTGGCAAACATCTCAGGCAGCAGCGCGCCATCGCTATTATCAAATTCGAGCCGCACTTTAGCAGTGCGTGTCTTGCGGTCAAGATAGGGATAGATGTAGCTGATATGGCCATGAAACTCACGCCCAGGCACCCCTTCTACCGTAATTTGCGCCGAGTCCCCCTCCTTGATCCATGGCAGTTCAAATTCAAACACTTCTGCATAGACCCACACTTTGTTGAGATTGGCGATGTGGTATAGCTGAGTCCGGGGTGTCACATATTGACCAGCCTGCACACCCATTTTGATCACCACGCCATTAAAAGGCGAGTGAATGTGTGTAACCCGAAAAATCTCGCCACGCCGCTCCAGTGCTTCAATCTGATGCTCAGGCATATCCAGTAATTCCAGCCGTAGACGTGCTGACTTCACCAGACTCTCCGCACCACGTCGAATATCCTCCAGTGGGCTTTCAGCCAGTGTTTTTCGGTTCTTAAGTGCCAGCAGGTATTCTTCCTGACTAGCCACCATTTGAGGCGAGTAGATACTCAGCAGCACATCCCCTTTTTTTACCTGGGCACCTGTTTTGTCGATCGCCAATGTTTCTACCCAGCCGTCAATCTTAGGGTAGATGCGTGCCAGCTGTGTCTCATCAAAATCGACACGTCCCACCGCCCGTACAACGTGTGACAACGGCCCTTCAGTTGCACGTGCGGTACGTACACCGATATTTTGTACTGTAGTACCATCGATTTTGACTGTGCCAGCCGGTTCATTGCTATCTGCACCATCGTCAGCATAAACAGGCACATAGTCCATTCCCATGCTATCTTTGGCTGGCACCGGCGAGGTAACGCTGGGGTTCATCGCATTTCGGTAGAAAAGTGGCTTACGTTCAGCAACCGCCTGACCCTCATCGCTACCGCTCGGCACAGGCTCACCACCACTGAAAAGCAGATAGCCGCCGCCCAACCCCACAACCAGTGCAACAGCTATCGCCATTGAATTCATTTTGTTACCCATGGATTTATTACTCTCAGATTTGTTGTTCTCAGGCTTGTTATTCATATACAGATTCCTCACCCACTGCGGCCACCAGCCGGGCAGCTGCCTGACGAGCCGAGCTGAGGGCATTCCAGTATTGTGTTTCGTAGTTATAAAGCGTGATCTGGGCGCGCACTACGTTGAGAAAATCGACCTTATTCACCTGGTAGCCGGCTAGCATGGAGGATACTGTCTGCTTAGCCTGAGGAATAATCGCTGTCTTAAAAAGTACTGCCTTTTCGCTACCGCGGCGGTAATCGGAGAGCGCTCTGCCGATGGCTGCCTCCACCCGGTTGTGAGCATCAGCCAGCGCATAACGCTGCTGTAGTTGTTCGGCACTACGTTGATCGACTGCTCGGTCCTGCTTCGTTCCAGTATATATAGGGAGACTCATACCAAACATCAGAGAGGCCAGATCGGCACGGGAAGTGCCATTAGGGTTATCACCCTGACGCACACCATAAGCTGCGCCCAGAGTGAAATCGGGGTAGTAGTCCCGCTTAGCGAGTGCCAGCCGTAGCTGTGCCGCCTTCAGTTGTTCTGCTTGCGCCGCCAGTACGGGGCGAACCTCCGCAGCACGTGCCACCAGCAGCGCCTCATCTCGTGGCGAAGGGAAATCCTCAGCTACTCTGCGGGGCAGCAACAGTACATCTGTCGCTTTACGGTCGAGCAGGGTGCTGAGGCGAATCGACTCATTACGACGCTGCCCTTCCAGTTCTAGCTGCCGGTCGAACAGCTTAGAGAGCTCCAACTGTGCCAGCAGGACATCCTGTTGCAACCCTTTACCAACACTATATTTACTCTCGGCCACTTCGATAAACTGGCGCATCAACATCTGGTTGTTTTCAACAACCTCCAGCGCCCGGTCGAGAAAAAACAGGTTCCACCAGACCATTTTTACATCCCGAATCAGAGTCAGGCGCAGCTCTTCCACGCCAAAACCAGCGGCGTTGGCCATCGCTTCCGCTGCATCCTGACGCAATCCGAGTTTACCGGGAAAGGGCAACATCTGGCTGATGCCGAGCTGGGTCTGAGTCATCCCCTCCTGAGAGAAAGAGAAGCTATCAACCGGCAGGTTGAGCAATTTAAGCGACAACCAGGGGTCCGGCAATGAACCCATTTGATCCGGCAGTGCTGCTAGCGCCTCGGCGCGGGCGCTGATCGCCGCAAGGTCCGGGTTCGCCTCAACGACCTCATCCACTGCTGCCGCTATCGTCAATGGCTCCTCTGCACGTAGTGGCGCACTAAAAAGTAACATCATAACCACAATAAGGTGCCATTTTCGACAGCCGTACATTTCATCTCTTTTCATAGAACTTTTCCAGCTAATCATGAACACAACAGTCACCGCGACACCAGATACAGTAGCAATCAACATGATCACAGGTAACATCCTTGCGATGACTCTCATAACGGCGCCTCGCCCATGGACTGAGTAACCGTTTTGGGAAAGTGAACTGATATTGCCAGCGAAGTGATTCACGTAAATTTTTCCGCGTAGAGAGGTAGCTAAAAAATCGCGTAAAACTGCGATTACTCGCTAAACTGAATAAAACGCGATTGACTACTGCCGCATCCATCTGTGGTTTTAATTCTCGCTGCCAGAGCCTGTCGTAATTTTCACCGCTCAACAGGCTTTGGGCAGCCAGCACCCCGGAAGAGATTGCCAGGCGCATTCCAAAACCCCAAAGTGCATCCTGAAAACCCGCCTGTTCACCAACCCGAGGGTGAAGCCCGCTATAGGCAGTGGTCGGAATATGAAAGTTACCGCTACCACCATGAGGCTGAGGATTTCGCATCGTCATGCCTGCCAGGCGCTCGAAGGCCGCTACCGTTCTTTCAAGATAGCGCTTTTCCTGCTTGAACCCTGAGAACATACAGGTTTTAACCGTACCCCGGCCATTGGCAACCAACAGGTAGGCGTAACCTTCAGGAGCTAATTCATTATCACAGATCGCCCAGTAACCATCATCCATATCGGTATCAAAGTGATAACCGACCGCAATCGCATCGGCAGCACGTGGACCCGCAGCGAGAATCCCCTCGCCCCTCATCTCGCGTAAGCGGCTGTTGAAGCGCACATCAACGCCAAGGGATTGTGCCTGTTCAAGTAGAGCGCTATCGAGAGTTCCAGGGCCGGGGCCGCGCTCAACAAGATAGAAAAGTGGTTCATCGCTTTTTATGCGGTGTTCATTGCCCGCCGGATCATAAATCGTACAGTTATCCCCCGGCGGTGCGTTAAAGTCTGTGGTAATTCCCTGGCGTTCGAGCACCTTGAAGACATCTTCTTTTGTTGTCCAGTTTTCCAGCCCTTGATAATCGCCACCAAAACGGTGCCCCACTTCCCGATGCATTTCATGCACAACAACCTGTCGCCCCGCTCGTGCAAGCGTAATCGCAGCGGCTAATCCAGCCGGGCCTGCACCCGCAATCTCTACCGGCATTTCAGCATCTGTTCTACTGTTCTGCTCTGTCATCGTTATCCCCCCATGTTCGCCACTAATTTAGTGCTGATGTTTATCATTGTCATCGTCATCCGATTTCCCATGCCCACCATGCATGAACAGCATCATCCCTGCACAACAGAGTACCAATAAAAGCACCAACCAGTTTGCAGCCAGCCATTCCATTATTTTTCTCCCGGTAACACCGTTCCCTCTTTGCAACAGAGAGGGAGGGATTTATTTATTAACTCACGATCCCCATATCGATATGGCCACAGGGACACTCCTCAGCACAGATGCCACACCCTTTGCAGTAGTCATAATCGATCCTGTAACCACCCTCTATTTTGATCACCGCCGCGTCAGGACAAAAATGCCAGCAGTTATCACATTCAAAACAGACGCCGCAGCTCAGGCAACGTTTCGCTTCATGCGTCGCACTATCATCATCGACCAGTCCTTTCACCACTTCTTTGAAGCCGTCCAGCCGTTTTGGATTGATCTCACCTTCAAGACGAGGCTGTTTGGCGTAGTAATGCAGCTGCATCTCTCTATAGGTGATTTTTGTTTTTTTATGCTCATCTGGAATAACGGCATCGCCTTTTAGCCTTGCCATCATCGACATCGCTGCCCGATAACCGCTGCCCACTGCTGTTGCAGCCAGTTTGGATTTACTCACCGCATCACCACCCACCCAGACACCTTCCGCCTCTGTCGTTTTCTGTAGCACCTCCAGCCCTCGCCAGTCACTCTCCTGGCCGATGGCGAAGATCACCAGACCCGCCGCGACAAACTCCTCGGTGCCGTCGAATAGTATCGGGTTGAAATTACCGTGCCGATCATGCACCCGATCGACATGGGCAATTTCAATTCCGGAGAGGTGGTCACCACTCCGCACCAGACGATGCACCCCGGCACGATAGATAAGCTGCACCCCCTCTGCCTCCGCCTCAACCACCTCGGTTAATGAAGCGGGCATTTCAGTGCCCAGTTCATGATGGTGCGTACCGTGCGGGTCCTGTGCACAGACCACTGTCACCTCTGCTCCAAGGCGTCGAACACAACGCGCTACATCCATCGCAGTATTACCACCACCTACAACAGCCACCTGCCTGGGAATGGCTAACTGTTCACCGCGATTCAGGCGGTGAAGAAATTCAAGCCCACTCATGACACTGTGGTTTGATCTCGCCTTCTCGGCTCCATTGTTATAGGGGTTGAGACGGGGTTGTTGAGTACCGATAGCCAGAAAAACAGCATCGTACTGATCAAGCAGATCGCTTTCGCTGACCGCTTCACCTATTCGACTGTTAAGACGCAGCTCAATGCCCAATGCGAGAATGGCATCGATCTCACTCGCCAGCACCGATTTGGGTAGACGATAGTCGGGAATCGCGCTGTGCAGTGTGCCGCCTGCCTCCGCCTGGTCATCGAAGATCGTCACCGAATAGCCGTGCCGCGCCAGTTGAAAGGCGCAGGAGAGACCGGCCGGGCCAGCGCCAACTATCGCCACCCGTTCTGGCTGCTCATCATCACAGGAGGGTCTATGACTCCACCCCTGGGCGATAGCCATGTCGCCGAGATAGCGCTCCATCGCATGGATATTAACTGCGCTATCGAGGTGTTTGCGGTTACAGGCCGATTCACAGGCGTGATAGCAGATGCGTCCCATGGTCGCCGGGAAGGGGTTGCGCTCGGTAAGCTTGTGCCACGCCGCCTGCCACTGCTCTGCTGAGGCCAGTGCCAGCCACGCCTGAATATCTTCCGAGGCGGGGCAGATCTGGCTACAGGGCGGCCACTTGTTTTGATAAAGCGGTTGCTGCGTACGCCACTCACCGGTGTGATAGGCGTTGCTGCTACCCGGTTCAATTTCGAGTTTAGCTACCATGTGACCTCCTTTCACAGTAACCACCCCGGCCATGGCGTTCGCTCTGCATCGCACGGTCGGTGTCCCACTCCGTCTCTGCATCAAGCAGGCCGTAGCGACGGATGCGAGCGTCGGCCAGCGCCTGAAGATGACGCAGCTCTATCGCGCCATTCTTACTGTTAAAGAGGTGTTTGAAACGCCCCTGTGGGCGCAGATACTCATCCACCGGCCGCTGCTCGGCGAGGCGCATCACGCCGGTCAGTTCACCGTGTTCCAGCTCCACCAGTGGAAACAGTCCGGTCTCCACTGCCAGTCGCGAAACAGTTACCGACAGTGCGCTGTCATGCACCCACCCCAGCGGACAGGGTGACAGGACTTGCAGGAAACGCGGCCCTTTAATGGTCATCGCCTTCTCCACCTTGGCCTTAAGATCGGGGAAATAGGCGACCGTTGCAGTGGCCGCATACGGCATATGGTGAGCAGCCATGATCGAGATCACATCCTTTTTTAGCTGATGCTTGCCCTGACTCAAACGGCCCGGTGGCGAGGTACTGGTACGCACCGCGTGCGGTGTTGAGCTTGAGCGTTGCACCCCGGTATTCATGTAGGCTTCGTTGTCGTAGCAGACAAACAGAATGTCGTGGCCCCGTTCGATCATGCCGGAGAGGCACTGCAGGCCGATATCAAACGTCCCACCATCCCCCGCCTGAACCACAATGGGAGTCTCTTTTCCCCTGATTCGCAGGGCCGCCTCAATACCAGAGGCGACCGCTGCCGCATTGGCAAAAACAGAGTGGATCCACGGCGCCTGCCAGGCACTCTGTTGATTGTGGGTAGTAAACACCTGCAGACAGCCGGTGGCGTTGATGTAGATCGCATCGGGGCCGATCAGGTCGCTCACCATGCGGGCAGCCATCGCCTCGCCGCAGCCGGAACAGGCGCGGTGACCGGAGGTGAGTACGTTATGACGAAAAGGGTCACGTTTATCCATGCTGCACCTCCCCATTGACCCTGTGATCTGGAGCAAATCGGTTTAGCGTATCTATTTTTTCGTCGGTGGCCTGCTGAAAAATCGCTTCGATCACCGCAGGCGTTAGATCGCGCCCACCCAGTCCACCGATCACACTCTCTACTGGAATCGTCATCTCCGCCTGCTGCAGCGCTGCGCGCAACTCTGCGGCAACAATGCCGCCCGCGCCGATACTGATCGCTTTTTCCAGCACAATAATCCGTTGCACCCCTTTCAGGTGATCAAGCAGCGCCTGCACAGGAAAAGGCCGGAAACAGCGCAGCCGTAACGCGCCCACCGCTTCTCCCTGGTCACGTTGCCTGTCTACCGCGTCTGCCACCGCTCCCATTAGTGTGCCCATACAGAGCACCACCGTGATAGCCCCATCAAGACGGTAACCCTGCACCAGGCCGCCACCAGTGCGCCCAAACTGGGTCTCATAATCGGCATCAAACGCTTCTATCACCGCCTGTACATTTTCCATTGCGTCATGTTGAGCAACACGGTACGGCTGATAATTATCCGCTTCACTCGCCCCCCCGAGTGTCATCGGCCTGGCAGGGTCCAGCGTGCGAGCAAACTGAAAGGCGGGCAGGTAGCCATCGACCTCCGCCTGTGATGGCAACACCACTGGCTCAAAGGTGTGCGTTAATAAGAAGCCGTCCATGCAGACCATCACCGGTAGTTCACACGCCTCGGCAATGCGATACGCCTGAACCATCGTATCGACCGCCTCCTGATTGCTGCCAACATAGAGCTGAATCCAGCCCGCATCACGAACGGCCATGCTGTCCTGATGGTCTGAGAAAATATTGATCGGTGCACCTATCGCTCGATTGGCACAGACCATCACCACCGGCAGGCGTAAGCCGGCAATGTTATAGAGCACCTCGGTCATTAATAACAGGCCTTGTGAAGCCGTTGCTGTAAATGCGCGTGCGCCAGCAGCGACGGCACCCAGTACGATTGACGCGGCACCGAATTCACTCTCGGCATTGATGAACTCTGCATCCAGTTCGCCATTGGCCACATGCTGCGCCAGCCGTTCAATAATATGTGTCTGTGGGGTGATGGGGTAAGCAGCGACCACCTGGGGCCGACACAGCCGCACCGCCTCGGCCACCGCTTGTGAACCTTCGAGTAGCTGTTTCATCTGGCCTGCTCCTCTTTTGAAACTGCCTCTGCTTCTCCTTTAAAAAAGAGAGGCTGAGGGGGTGTGGAAATTGGCGGGGGAGTGGAAATTGAGGAAGATTCATACCCTTCACGTAGGGCTTCAATGTTGGCTTTTACGACCTCTTCTCCTTTTCTGGCTAAATGGTTTGCAACCGCCTTTTCTAAGGCTGCCAGACTCACCCACTGCGTCGCAGCTGCCAGCGCCCCTAGCAATACGGTATTGGGCAGGGGACGGCCGAGATGACGTTCACCGATTTCGCTAGCGGGCAGGCAGAGCCAGCGAAAACCGTCGCCTTCACTCACTGCTGGCTGTTCACCGTTCAATACAATCAAACCACCGCTTTTCAAACCGCGCAGTAGTGGTTCAGAACGTAGCAAACTTGCATCCTGAATCACTACCGCATCTGGGGTATAGAGCTGGTTATGAGCACGAATCGTCGAACTGCTAATCCGCACATAAGCCTCGACAGGTGCCCCTCGCCGCTCGGAGCCAAACTTCGGAAACGCCTGACTTTCAAAGCCATCTTCAAACGCGGCCAGTGCCAGTAGTGCCGCTGCCGAGACCGTGCCCTGACCGCCACGACCGTGCAAGCGGATGTCATGCAAATCCATTTCCGCTTTAGTTTCCATGGTCATGGCTCACGCGCTCCTCAGAATTTATCGATTGACGTAAAAAGAAACGCTCGCCGACAAAGACAATCAACACCCCAATCAGCGCTGCATAGATCACCAGCATATCGGTAGACGCTTTCACCATTAGAAAAACCGTTAGCACCACCACATCAAAAACAATGGCCGTGATCAAAATCGCAGCATTCGCGTTGATCTCTTTCCGAAGGTGACGATAGACACCCCAGTGCACGGCGATATCCATCAATAGATAGAAGATGGCACCGAGTGATGCAATACGAGTCAGATCAAAAAACAGGGTGAGGAAGATGGCAATCACAATGGTATAAACCAGCGTATGGTTCTGAATGGTGCCCGGCATACCAAAATGACGGTGGGGTACTAACTTCATGTCAGTCAACATCGCCAGCATACGTGACACCGCAAATATACTGGCAATAACACCCGAAGCGGTAGCGACAATCGCCAGCGCGACAGTGAACCACAACCCGTAATCTCCTAGCATTGGGCGCGCTGCCTCAGCCAGTGCAAAATCTTTTGCGGCGATGATTTCCGTCAGGCTCAGGTTACCAGCAACCGCCAGTGCTACCAGAAAATAGATAACTACACAGATCGAGATTGAAATAATAATGGCGCGCCCAACATTGCGATGGGGATCGATAATTTCAGAGCCGCTATTGGTGATGGTGGTAAACCCCTTGTAAGCCAGAATCGCCAGCGCCATGGCCGCGATAAATCCGCTAACAGAGGTGTCTTCCATGCTCGTTGCCGCGCTACTTTCAAACGAAAAACCACTAACCCACAAACCACCCACCGCAAATAGCACAATGCCGCCAATTTTAATAAAGGCCATCACCAGCGAAAAAAAACCGATCGCGCGATTACCAGAAATATTAAGTAGAAAAGCAAATACAAGCAGACCAACCGCTAATGCCAAAACAATCCAGCTACTCGGATCAATATCAAACAGCTGTATGCTATAAGTACCAAACGTTTTGGCCACTAGACTCTGGTTGATGACCATTGAAAAGTACATCAGCAATGCACCCGCCGCCGTCATTACCCCACTGCCATAGGCCTTTTGTAGAAACATCGCAATGCCACCAGCCGAAGGATAAGCGTTTGATAGTTTTACATAAGAATATGCACTAAATGCAGTGACCACTGCTGCCGCAAGAAAAGCAAGCGGAAACAGTGATCCGGCAAGCTCTGCAATCTGACCTGTCAGTGCGAGTATGCCGGCACCGATCATCACTCCGGTACCCATCGAAACAGCACCCACCAGTGTCAGGCTATTCTTTTTGTACTGCGATTTTTTGTTGTGCTGAGAGTGATCTTTCATCGTTAACACCCTTATTTGTCAGGCACTTCTACGCGACAACGTAAAAACCAG
>DRLG01000093.1 GCA_011053135.1 Chromatiales bacterium | reverse complement strand
TCGCCATGTGCCGCTCCATTTATGGCAATGACTTCAACCCGCTGCATATGGAGTTTTGCCGGCCGGAGCCGCCACAGCCCTGCATGGGCGAATTTCACGAGCTGTTTCGTGCCCCCCTGACCTTTTCAGCCCTGGTCTATGTCATGCACTTCGACAAGGAGATGATGCGCAAACCATTACCCACCGCCAACACCGATGTAGCGCGTGCCAACGATGCAATCATCACAGACTACCTGGCCCATCTGGACGACAGTGATATCGTGATGCAGGTCAGGAAGTGTCTCACCGAGCAACTGCCCTCCGGCAAGGCCACGCAGGAGTCCATAGCCCGAGCACTGAACATCAGTCCCCGCAGCCTGCAACGCCGCCTGCACGAGGCCGGCACCCATTACAGTGAAGTGCTCAATGACACCCGGCGGGAGCTGGCCATCAAGCACATCCGCAACTCACGCCTGAGTGTGGGTGAAATCACTTACCTGCTCGGCTTTGCCGAAGTCAGCAACTTCTCACGGGCCTTCAAGCGCTGGACGGGCAAGCCACCGGGTGAGTACCGCACGGGAAGCACCGCGCAGGTCACTTTGCAGTAAGGTATTTCCGCCGGCGCTGAGCATTCTTCTCAACCGCCTGCCTCCAGAGGAAAAAACCCTCTACGGCACAGCAGCAGGCGATGGTAGATTGCGTTATCCTGCAGTAGCTGGGGGAAGCGCTTCTACATACGGCCCCTAAAGCTGGGTAAAATCGGCCCCAGCCCATCCACGACTTGCAAGCCATGCATGATTTACTCCCAGATCTGATCTTCCACAGTGCCCGCATCGGCCCAAACCGGCCGGCCATCAGCCGCAAGGGCGAAGGCCTGGACTATGCCGCCCTCGCCGAGAACACGCACGCAGTGGCACAGGGATTTCTGCGCCTGGGCCTTGCCCGCGGCGAGCGCGTGGCCGTGTATCTCCCCAAGCTGCTGGAGAACGTCACCAGCCTCTTTGGCGCCACCCTCAGCGGCGGTGTGTTCGTGCCCATCAATCCCCTGCTCAAGGCCGACCAGGTGGCCCATATTCTGCGAGACTGTAATGTGCGAATCCTGGTGACCTCCAGCGACCGCGCCCGCCTGCTAGCCGGAGTCCTTGCCGGGTGTCACGACCTGAACAGTGTGGTGGTTATCAAAGGGGTGCAAAAGGAGCTGCCCGATATTGTCGGCGCCGAGGTCCTGTCATGGCGCGAGTTCATGGCACAACCGGCCTCACAACACCCACACCGCGTCATCGACATCGACATGGCCGCCATCCTCTACACCTCCGGCAGCAGCGGTCGGCCCAAGGGGGTGGTGTTGTCCCATCGCAACCTGCTGGTGGGGGCCAGGAGCGTC
Source organism: Chromatiales bacterium (assembly GCA_011053135.1). Classification (GTDB taxonomy): domain Bacteria; phylum Pseudomonadota; class Gammaproteobacteria; order SZUA-140; family SZUA-140; genus SZUA-76. Next base: position 21,105 of record DRLG01000093.1, on the reverse strand, counting down.
GCCCGGTATCTGGAAAATACGCCGGATGACCGCCTGCTCGCCGTGCTGCCCCTCAGCTTCGACTACGGTCTCAGCCAGCTCACCACTGCCTTCAGCGTGGGCGCCAGCGCTGTGCTGATGGACTATCTGCTGCCCCGTGACGTGATCCGCACCGTCGCCAGTGAGGCCATTACCGGCCTGGCCGCCGTGCCCTCGTTGTGGAACCAGATCGCTACTCTGCCCTGGCCCACCGATGCGCAGGCCAGCCTGCGTTACGTCACCAACTCGGGGGGCGCCCTGCCGCGCAGCACACTGGCCGCCCTGCGCCGTGCACTGCCCGATACCAAGCCCTATCTGATGTACGGCCTCACCGAGGCCTTTCGCTCGACCTATCTGCCGCCGGAAGAATTGGAGACACGCCCCGATTCCATGGGCCGCGCCATCCCCAACGCTGAGGTGATGGTGGTACGTGAAGACGGCAGCCCCTGCCCACCCGGCGAGCCCGGCGAGCTGGTGCACCGCGGCCCGCTGGTGGCCATGGGTTACTGGAACGATGCGCAACGCACCGCCGAACGCTTCCGCCCCGCGCCGGGACAGGAAGCCGGTATTTCCCTGCCGGAGATGGCCGTATGGTCCGGCGACACGGTGCGCATGGACGAAGACGGCTTCCTCTATTTCATCGGCCGCCGGGATGACATGATCAAGACATCGGGCTACCGGGTCAGCCCGACGGAGGTGGAAGAGGTGCTCTATGCGAGCGGGCAGGTGGGTCAGGCGGCGGCCCTGGGTATCCCGCATCCCGTTCTGGGCCAGGCCATCGTCGCCGTTGTCAGCCCCCTCTCTGGCGAGGAGGTGGACGTTCCGGCATTGCTGATCCACTGCAAGCAGAAACTGCCAGCCTTCATGGTGCCCGCCCATATCCAGGTACGGCAGGATCTACCCAACAGCCCCAATGGCAAGGTCGACCGCAAACGACTGGCCACTGACTTGCAAAACCTGTTTCAGGAACCCCTTCTGGAGAATAGGCAGTGAACAAACAGCGCCCCACCCACTCCACCCTGAATACCTTTCCGACAAGGAATGGCGAGCTGCTCATCGGCGACACGCCGCTCACCCGGCTGGCTAATCGGGTGGGACAAACCCCCTTCTATGCCTACGACCGGCAAAAAATCACGGAACGCGTCAAACACCTGCGCAAACACCTGCCCGAAGAAATCCATCTGCACTATGCCATCAAGGCCAACCCCATGCCTGCCGTGGTGCAACACCTGTCCACACTCGTCGATGGCTTCGATCTGGCTTCCGGCGGTGAGATGCAGGTCGCGTTGGATACTCCCATGCCCGCCGGACACATCAGTTTCGCCGGCCCGGGCAAGAGTGAAAGTGAGATTCGCCGTGCCATTGCTACCGGCGTCACCCTCAACCTGGAGTCAGAAACCGAGCTGGACACCGCGGCAAGCCAAGGTGAGCAGCTGGGCATCAAGCCTCGGGTCGCGGTGCGGGTGAATCCGGATTTTGAACTCAAATCTTCCGGCATGAAAATGGGCGGCGGCCCAAAGCCGTTCGGTATTGACGCCGAACACGTACCGGCCGTACTCACCCGTATCGGCGAACTGGGCTGTGATTTCCAGGGTTTCCATATCTTCAGCGGCTCGCAGAATCTTCACCCGGAGGCCATTTGCGAAGCACAGACAAAAACCTTCGAACTCGCCTATCGGCTGGCCGAGAACGCACCATCGCCAGTGCATAAACTCAACATCGGCGGTGGTTTTGGCATCCCCTACTTCCCCGGTGAACAAGCCTTGGATATCACCCTCATCGGTGGGCACCTGAATGAACTTCTTCAGAAAAAGAGCCGCCAGCTCCCGGAGAGCAAGGTCATAGTGGAACTGGGGCGTTACCTCGTCGGCGAGGCGGGTGTCTATGTATGCAGGATCGTCGACCGCAAAATCTCGCGAGGTCAGGTATACCTGGTCGCCAACGGCGGTCTGCATCAGCACCTCGCTGCCTCGGGCAACTTCGGCCAGGTGATTCGCAAAAACTATCCCGTGCTGATCGGTAACAAGATGGATGAAACGGAGCAGGAAACTGTCAGTGTAGTCGGCCCTTCATGCACCCCACTGGATCTGATGGCCGATAAAATGGCATTGGCCAAAGCGGGAATTGGCGATTTAGTGGTCGTTTTACAATCCGGAGCCTATGGACTTAGCGCCAGTCCCTCGGCATTCCTCAGCCATCCGGCAGCAGTGGAAGTGTTGGTATGAGAAGCCAGCACATCCTCCCCGCCTGACAGGCCGGAATTACACTTCAGGCGGCAATTTTTGCTTCACAAACAAGGTCAGGGTATCCAGCGTCTCGAAGGCATCGGAAACCAGATCATCGTCATCAATCACGAAACCGAACTGCTCTTCCAGTTCGGTTATAACGGTGACGACGGCCATGGAATCCAACTCGGGCAAGTTTCCAAGCAAGGGGGTGGATCCCGTCAGCTCGAGAACCCTCTCGGGTAAGCCAAGGGCATGACTCAACACCGCTTTAACATCCGTCATTACACGACTTTGGGTCTGTGGCATTCAATTAAACTTCAAAAGCGTAAAAAGGGCGCATATTGTACACGAAATATACACAGCAATAATATCCCGATACAATTCAATGTCTTATTTTAATTTCTCGCAAAAACCCCACCATTAACACCGTTGCCAGAAGGGGGCCACGATGACTACATCAATGCGCGCTGCAGCCGGTATTTGATATTATCCAGCAGGTACTGTTCCGCGCCATCAGGACGTGCCGACAGCAACCAGAGCCCCAAGACAGTAACGATAAAAGTCATTGCCCCAAGGCCTACCCCAAGTAGCAGCAACAACAGATCGCCAAGTATACCGGTGCCATCCGTTAGCAGGGACAACGCATATTCAACCGCAAAAAACATGGCAATAACCGCAACAATTGGCCGCCAAAGAATGGAAGCAAGATCCCGAAAGCGCAGATCAAGCCGGTGAGACACCAGATAAAGGTTGGCCGGCAGCACCAGTATACTGACCCCCAGCACCCCCCATGCGGCACCAGTAATCCCATATTCGATACTCAGCCAAACCAGCAAAGGTATTTGAATGACAGCCTGCGCCAGAAACAGGTATGACGTGACCTTGGGTTTGCCGACGGCAAGGTGTACATAGATTGTGTTTGTCTGCATTGCAGAAACGATACCGTAAAAAGCCAGTATTTGAATTAATGGCACCGTTTCCAGCCACTTTGGACCGAGAAGAACCGCCACGATCAAATCCGCCGTCACGGCGATACCCGCCCCTGCCGGCAAGGCAAACATGATAATGATCGAAAAGACCTTCAAAAATCCATTACGTAATTCACACATATCGTGTGACATCTTTGCATAGCCAGGAAATACTGCTCGATTGATAGGGGCAATCAACTCCGTTGACGGAAGGCTTGATACCTCATGAGCAATACTGAAAAGACCCAGTCCATGTGCGCCAGAGGTTTTGCCGATAATAAAATCGATCGACCGAGTCCTCAGGAGTAGAAGAACGTTATTGAAGAAAAGCCATTTTGAGAAATGAAACAATTCATGTCGCGCACTGAGAGAAAACCAGGGGCGATAAGGATGGCTGTAATAGCTAAGCATTACACCAAAAATCCGCCCCGTCAGCATACCAGCCACCAATGCCCAATAACTCTGCAACAGGTAGGCCAGAAACACGGTAACGATAAAACTGGCAAGCTTCTTGGTAATCTGGAACTTAAACTCTTTGTTAAACTCCAGCTGCTTTCGGAATGCAACGATGCCTATATTTTCAAACCCTTGGACAGCCAGTCCTATTGCCAATACATAAATTAGATTTTCAAGCCGCGGTTCCGCATAGAAAGTCGCAGCAGGGATCGCAAGGGCAATGACAATGACGGCGGAAGTAATTCCAAACAGAACATTGAAAGTCCATGCCGTATTATAATCCTTAGGTTCCGCATCGGCATTCTGAATCAATGCCATATCAAATCCAAATGCGCCAAGCAATTCCAAGATAGCAATAATAGACATTGCCATTGCAATCAAGCCAAAATCGGCAGGAACAAGCAGTCTTGCAAGAATAATCGTGCTGACAAGGCCCAACGAACGTTCTACAAGCTTAAATAGCACCATCCAGACGGCACCTTTCGCCATTTTGCTATTAACGCTGCTCATTGAACCAACCTTCGATCATCAGGTGTTTTTCCGCGCAAAAATATCCGTTGCAGGGGAATTCGGGGCAGCTAAGCCAGGGCAAATACCACCATTATGGGTCAGCATCTCTACCTACTCTTTCACAAAAGCAGCCACCCTAGTAGTATTGCTTAATCTCGCGCCAGCTGGTGGCTCTTGGCTCGCGGAAGATGCGGCCTACCCCGATCAGACGCCAACATGCATCACACTAATATCCTTACACCCATGCGCCAAGTCTTACCGCCTTCATTTGCAATAGCCGCACCAACAACCCGCCGGCTCTCGGCCATTCGAATTCTACTAGATCGCCACTTTCACGCCGGCACCATTCACCTTGGCTTCAGGAATTATCACCTACCCAAGGCACCTGACGGGCATTTTCCCGTCCCAATCTAGTGCCCAGGAAGAAGGGAGTATATAGTGGGCGAGAAGTTCTCTTGACGCAACGTTAGTATCACTTTTTATGCTGCAGGCTCACTGCTCCCACCATGGCAATATATAGTTAAGCATTATTGGAGATCTCGAAACGTGACAATAGATGCAGTCGACTTTCTAATTATTGGTGGCGGCATTATTGGCCTAAACCTCGCCATCACAGCGAAGCAACGCCATCCTGATTGCAAGGTCATGCTGATAGAGAAAGAAACTGATTGTGGACTACATGCTAGCGGGCGTAATAGCGGGGTTTTGCATGCCGGTTTCTATTATACGCCCGACAGCCTGAAAGCCGGCTTTACACGCCAAGGCAATCATCTTTTAACAGAGTATTGTCTTGATAGAGGGTTACGTATCAACCAATGTGGCAAGCTTGTCGTTACGAGAAATGAGCACGAAGAAACTGTACTAGATGAATTGCTACAACGAGGCATAGCAAATGGTGTGGAATTATACCGCCTCAGCAAAAGAGAGGCCCAAGAAATTGAGCCTCGCGCCAAAACGTGGAACAGCGCGATATTTTCACCTACCACAGCATCCATTGATCCACGTGAAGTGATGGCGTCTACCCTTGATGATGCCCGCAACGCAGGAGTTGTCATTAGTGCAGGAACTCAATATTTACGGACCATAAAAGACAAAATTCAAACTAATCATGGTTACCTATCAGCAGCTTACGTCATTAATGCCGCCGGGCTCTATGCGGATAATATTGCGCGTGATTTTGGCTTCTCGAAAAATTACAGAATACTCCCATTCAAAGGTCTGTATTTATATTCCGATGAGCCTCCAGGCACGCTAAACACCAACATCTACCCCGTACCCAATCTCAGCAACCCATTTCTTGGGGTACATTTTACGCTTACTGTTGCAGGAAAAACCAAAATTGGGCCAACGGCCATTCCTGCATTTTGGAGAGAACATTATAGTGGTTTGAATAATTTCAAATTTGCTGAAATGACTGAAATTGTGGGCAGGGAAATGGGCTTGTTTATACGCAACGATTTTGGCTTCAGGACCCTCGCACTGCAGGAAAGCGCAAAATATTTCCGCGGCAGACTCGTAAAGTTGGCTTCCGAACTATCAAAAGATGTCCGCAAATCGAATTACAAAAAATGGGGACCGCCCGGGATTCGCGCCCAACTGTTCGACATCAAAAAGCGTCGCTTAGAAATGGACTTCCGTTTTGAGGGTGATCACAAATCGTTTCATGTGCTAAATGCCGTTTCACCTGCATTTACCTGCGCCATTCCGTTCAGCCGATACTTATTTGATAAAATCGACAACCTGGTCTCGTAACATAACAGCCAAAACACCGATTACAATCGATACGGCCAAGCACACACACAAACTCGTGCCAAAACTCTCTTGCCATGCGCTCAAACTACCAGCTTTCTACAATAAAATGCCTCTGCATAACGGCTCTGCGATGCGCATTCAACACCGCGCAAGCGCAGTATTGAAAGAAATGTTTCCCGGTCAAACCACTGTTTTCCTTGTTGGGATTTAAAGCAGTCAGTAATAATATTGATTTTCCGCTCACAAATTTCTGCCGGGATAGGGACAAAGAAGTTCGGAGACCCAAAATCCCCATCATATTTCACAATCTCATACTCAAAAATCAGATGATCACGAAAAGTATTCCATGTAAGTTCAGACACCAGCCGGTGGTCCTGGTGAAGGTCGCTTCGATAATGTGTAAATACAATATCTGGTGATAGTTGCTTCTTTATATCCTCAAAATATTCTTTGATTTCCGATGCGATGTAAGGAAAAAAACCATTTCGATAATTCTTAATGACAATAGTAGTATTAGAGAACTTTGCTAGGAATTTTTTCGCGCTCGCACGCGCTTCTTTCTCACGCGCCGGGCTGGAGCTAAACACTACCCAGAGTATTGATACTTGTGGATTATCTTCGGCCAGTCGCAGCAGTGTCCCACCGCACCCAATCTCAATATCATCACAGTGCGCGCCCAGAAACAAAATTGACTTAATTGCATTTTGTCCTTGCTGAATGAATGACAATTTATACATATATGAGCCTGAAAAAAAACCTTTGTACACAAGTGCTACACATCAGCCAGCCCATCCCAGACCCTCCAAGGAGTATCACCTTTATCATACATCGAATCAAAACGCTTCTTATCCTTAAAAGTATCCATTGCAGCCCAAAACTCCTCATACTTATGAGACATCAGCTTCTTCTCTTCAATAAGACGCTGAAATGGCTCTTCAACAAGCTCCTCACCATCATTGATATAATCAAATATTTCCTGCCGCAAAACAAAAAAACCACCATTAATCCAGAAATCAGCCATGCCAACATGCTCTATTCCGGAGACTAACCCATCCTCTGCTACGTCCACCGCATGAAAACTTTGAGAAGGTCTCACGCTGAGAAAGCATGCCAACGCCTCACTCTCCTTAAACTTATCAATATATGGCGCAAGGGGTAAATCCGTTAGTCCATCACTATAATTCGCAAGAAATATTTCTTCTCCCTCCAAATATTTTCGCGCAGCAACCAGGCGCTCGCCAATATTGGATTGCTGTCCAGTATCTGCAAAAGTAATTGTCCAATCATGTATATCGCTATTATGGAGCCGGATTTCCTTACCACCATCAGACAATACAAAGTCATTAGACAAGCATTCGTTATAATTCAGGAAGTACTCCTTGATTTTCTCCCCCCCATAACCAAGGCACAAGATAAAATCCTTGTGTCCATGATATGCGTAATACCGCATCAGATTCCAAATAATGGGTCGCGGACCAATATTTACCAATGGTTTTGGGATCGTTTCCGAATGTTCTCGTAACCTTGTGCCCAAGCCACCACAAAATAAAACAACCTTCATGATATCGCTCCAAATATGCGAAGGGGAAAATACATCATTGTCACTTGATTGAAAATATTTAAAGGTACGGCAACAGATGAAAAACCAAATCAGTTACAAGACCTGCAAGTTGAATTTTCCTCGTCTACCGCAGCGGTGATTAAACCACAATTTGCCAAGTCTTCTGCCGCATCACGAATCTGTGAAAATATTAGGCCCGATCGCTTTGCTATATCCAAAAGTGAATGCGCCCCATCAGACAAGTTTAAGACCCACAACAAAGCCAGTTCATGTTGACCAACATCTTTATGGCCACCTGTCTTGCGATACAACCCCCTTTTTCCCAGTTGAGGCTCGCACTTTGGACTCTGGTTTATATAGCGTTTATTGCATTCCAGAATATCGAATACGGTAGCGTACTTTAAAAAAGAATCGGCCAGCTTATCCGCTTTGACCAAACTAAGGTTGTCAGCAGATGTATGATATTCCTCGTAGCAACCATTCGGAGTTCTTGTCAACCTCCCGACATCAAGGGCAATACCCGGAGAACAAAACTGCCGCTCATCGTAACCCCATGGGGAGAACTCGATAACCTCATACTCTTGGCCACTGTGCTCCAGAACATGCATCACAGCACAATCGATTTCTGCAATGCCTTGCCGACTTTTTTTGTACGTTGAATTGCCTGAGTCCCCAACGACCGCAGCAACCAAACCATGTTTAATACGATACAGATTGGCTTCATTTTGGCTTAACCATGTGATTGAACCAATAGTCGCCGGGGCAAAAACAAAGCGGTATGAATAACGTAAATTCCGCCCTTGCAAATACTTAGCCAAGTAGGTCGCAAGAGCTACGCCCGAGAGATTATCGTTACATAATGACGGATGGCAGGTATGAGCAAATACCAAAATCTCATTATCAGTGTCGCCTGCGATATAAGCCTCACCGTATGTAAGACTCCCGTCATCTAATGTTGAGTCGATAACAACCTCATATTCACCCTCTTCCATTGCCTGGAGCTGATTGTGTGAAATACAGAATCCCCAGCTCTCGTTATAGTAGGAAGTTCTATAAGGTATCCAGTCGGGATGCTCTGGCAGTGAAAACAGATGCTTTTTAAGCTCGGTTAATGTCATTACCTGGCGGACTGGAACGCTATAACTAACAACGTGTAAGTTGCTGCTATGAAAATCAACAATGCGGCGGCCTGAGCTATCCTTTATATATGCATCGCGGATATTCCATTCTTTCGGAACAACCCAATCAAATACCTGAGTTCCAGTAGGAACTTCGACCTTTCTTAAGGGAATATGGTTTCCAATAATTTCTAGCGTCTCCCGAACACCATTACCAGTGATACTCCTGCAAATTGGATAGAGATCTGAAATAAGCTGGTAAATCTCATCCCCACATCGTTTAGCATCAAGCTTTATCATGGCCAAGGCTACCTCATATCCCAGCCGGAAAGGTGTCAAGTCCCCTACACGTAGGCGATCCGATTGCGTAGTGGCGCTTGTGGCTTACTAACAAATCCGACACATGTGGCTGACTCATCACTAACTACGCTCTATTGAAACAGGAAGTATTGATACAATTAATAACGCCAATAAAACTCATCATCAATCTGGCAAGTTCGAATTAAATATTCAAGCTGTTTAAGCCTCGTAAATGCACGGAAGTCAAAGGTTTCTGCCCCCATATCTATACGCTCGAATATTTCACGGAGTTGATTCGCTCCTTTTCTTGCATCCCATCGACACTTAAAACCCGGCAATTGATTGTGGATTTTATCAAAGGCAACACGGTAACTCCGATTGTCTCCAGCATTTTCCCCCATGCTGACCTCACAACCGGGAAATGTTTCCCCCACGATTTGGGCAATCTCTTTTACTTGGTAATTATCCTGGCTGTGACCAACATTAAAAATTTCATTATGGATATTTTCTCGGGGAGACTCCAAGCTACAAGCAAGTGCCTCGCAAATATCTAGCACATGAACCAAAGGCCTCCAGGGAGTCCCATCACTCGTCATGGCAATACGTTTCGTCGTCCAGGCAAGACCAGACAAATTATTCAATACAATGTCAAATCTCATCCGAGGAGATGCACCGTAGGCTGTTGCATTTCTGAGGAAAGTTGGAGAAAAATCATCCCCTGCCATTTCCCCGACATCTTTTTCAACATTAACCTTACAGTGCGCATACGCTGTCTGAGGGCTTAATAAAGAGTTTTCTGTAACGAAATCTTCGGAACCCGCACCATAAACACTGCAAGAGGACGTGTAAATAAAGCGCCCTACCCCAGCATTCTTTGCATTTTTTGCAAGCTCAACTGATCCAATGTGGTTAATCTTGAAAGTGGTTTCAGGATTATTTTGGCCTAAAGGGTCATTCGAGAGCTCGGCCAAATGAATAACCGCATCAAAACCGCGCAAGTCATCCTCACTGATATCACGCAAATCACCATTTATAAATCTAGGGAACCCGGGAAATGAGCGCCGATCACTGTACAGCCACCCATCACGATAAAATCCCGTATCCAAGCCAACTACTTCATGCCCACGTTCCACTAACATCGGTGCCAGCAGCACTCCAATGTATCCTTCAACACCAGTAACAAATACTTTCATATTAAAGCTCCTAGGCCTGCAACACGCCAGCGAACAACATTTCAGTTCATTACGATAAATTTTGAGGGCTATTACTAAGAAATAACCTTGACCTCAGGTATAGGAACAACAAACTTACCGCCCCATTGTTTAACAAACGACATACTCTCTGTAATTTCCTTTTCCAAATTCCAGGGTAGTATTAGTATGTAGTCAGGTTTTGTTTCTCGGATTTTATCTGGATGATAAATGGGAATGTGCGTGCCAGGCGTATATCTCCCTTGCTTATGAGGACTCCGATCAACCGTATAATCCAAAAAGTCTGTCCGAATACCGCAATAGTTCAGGAGAGTATTCCCCTTTCCCGGCGCACCATAACCGACGACAGTTTTTCCATCTCGTCGCGCATGAATGAGAAACTCGAGTAGCTTTCTCTTTGTTTCTTTAACTTTTTCCTCGAAAGAAAAATATGTTTCCAGACTTGAAAACCCCTTGGCCAGCTCGCGATTCCGTAATTCAATCACCCTCTCGGATATCGGCTTGCTATCATCTTCAACATGTCGCGCATAAATCCTGAGTGAACCGCCATGACTTGCCAGTTCTTCCACATCAAACAGGACTAGGCCATGTGCAGAGAACACCTTCTCGACTGAAAGAAAGGAGAAATATGAAAAATGCTCATGGTATATAGTATCGAATTGATTGCGCTCCATCAGCCGATACAGGTGCGGAAACTCCATCGAAATTACGCCGGAAGAGTTAAGGAGGATCTTCATCCCCCCCACAAAATCGTTAAGATCTGGAACATGAGCCAGCACATTATTCCCAAGCAGCAAATCAGGCTGGCCATACTCTTTTGCAATTTCTTTCGCCGCATTTGTGCCAAAAAAACGGATGGTGGTAGGTATTCCTTTATCTATCGCCGCCTGTGCCACATTGGCTGCGGGTTCAATCCCTAGCACGGGAATATCTGCATTTACAAAATGCTGTAACAGATAGCCGTCGTTGCTGGCGATTTCCATTACTCTGCTAGCTCCACCAAGATTAAAGCGATCGGTAACCAAGTGAGCATATTTTCTCGCATGCTCAACCCAACTGTCAGAGTATGAGGAAAAATATGCGTAGTCACTAAAGATGTCATCTGGGGCAACATATTCATCTAACTGCACAAGATAACAATGCTCACAGACATAAGCATGAAGAGGATAAAATGGTTCCATGTTATTTAACTGCTGGGGTTCAATATGCGTCTGACACAGTGGAGACATACCAAGGTCTACCATAGAATGCTTCAATGGCTCGCCACAAAATCTGCACTTCGAATTACCCGCATCAATCTTCTGTTCTTGGTTGGTTGACATAATTATTACCTGCCTTCTTTGCTCATAAGCATTCCATGAATATCCACAAGCATACTTAAATGCTGCGGAATACACGCCGCAACAATTCCTGATAACATTTAAAATCCCCAGCTTGCACGCCAAGCTTCAGTTTGCTTACCTATTTTTATCATCACCTAATGGAACCTGGACTTCCATGCCTGAACGACATCCTGAGCAAGCTCACTTCTGGACCAAACTAGCTGCCGAAAAATACGCTTGGCCAAACAAGCCTTCTCCGAAAATCCCAGTGGTGCTCTACCAATTGCCTTGATGTATTCCAAGTTAATTTTCCAATTCTGGAACAACATCGGGTTCTTCAGTTCCGGGTCATAGTGCTTAAGAACTTCCTTTTCAGTTTTTAGTTTTGTTGCGCTTTCCTCATCCATTCTCCTGTAAAACAGGTACTCAGGGATTTCAAAAAATTTCCCGTATAGAGCCAGCTCAGCCATAAGGCTTACGTCGGATGAAAAAAATGTCTTTATTAAGGCCGTGCGCCGCAATACTTCACTACGCATCACACCATTCATCACATTATTAAGCCCCATCCTGTCAATAATCCCAGAAAATCGTGCACAAGCACTTTCATCGATCAAATGAAGTCCATCTTCATAATCCTTGGCATTCGATGGATCGCCGTCAAATAAGCGTGTTTTGGGGTAGCACAGTACAACATCAGGGCGTTCATCGAGCACTTCAATGCAAGATGCAAGAAATGTGTCTTTGCATATGTCATTACTGGAGGCCCACTTGAAATACTCTCCCGTCGAATAATGAAACACCGCATTATAATTATCTGAGGCCCCAATATTGCAATCATTGCGATAGTATCGGATTCTCTCGTCCTTCCCTGAGAACTCGCGACAGATCTCCTCAGTCCCATCAGTAGATGCATTATCAGAAATAACCAATTCAAAATCGCCAAAAGTCTGACGTAAGATGGACTCTATAGAATCGGAAATCCACTGTTCCGAGTTGTAAACCGGCATCCCCACGCTTATTCTTGGCGTTTTCATTTTTATACCACTCTTAAAATGCAAACCCACCCGCCAATAATGTTTCACTTATAGTGAAAACAATATGGCTAGCAACCTTCGATCATATTAAATAGTATTTGATACTGTTCTTCTAGAGCCTTTCTACGCCGCCTATTCTCGGCCTTAATACACTTAACTTCCTTCTCCATTTGTTGCTCAAGAGTTCTAAATTTTTTGAGCAGCTCGGAAACTTCAAAGTCATCCAGTTCCACAGAATAATCCCCCTGCCCCATTTCTTTCATCAGATCATCTGTTTTTCTATAATAGCAAATAGCCAGCACGGGCTTTCCCGCATGCAAAGCCAACAATGTTCCGTGAAATCGGGTGGTAATTGCTATATCGACTCGAGCTAGATCATCCATGAGCTCTTCCACGGTACGTGGGGTGCTCATCATGGCATGGGTATCAATTTGTTTGTTCTTCAACATATCAAGAACATCAGTGATAACGTGTTCATCTTTAGGCTGAGTGGGGAAGAATCGTACAGGATATCCTTCGTGAATCAGGATAGAGGAGAATTCTGCTAATTTTTCAATGTATGCAAAATACTTATTGTCATCTACTTCACACCAGTATCGCCTGTCATACATTGGCATTGGGTTAATGCCAACAGTTGGTTTTTTTTCACCACCATCGCATTTAATGTTATTTTCCGTGCTTAACCCTTTAAAACTCAGACTATGCGCCAGATCTGGAAATACATAACTTTTACCCTTAAAACCAGCGCTTTGAATCAACTGTTTTGAGGGGGCATCCCGAAACGACGTAAAATCCGAAAAAAGCAGTGCCATTCTTATCAGTCGCTTGCTCCAGCTAGAGCTTAGCGGGCCAGCACCAACACTAACGTAAAATACCTTCTTTCCACCTAGCTTGGCTAGAATTGACCATTTCAAAAGCGTATATGGAAACCCCCATACCCCACCAAAATTATCGAGAAATTGGTTCGAGCCCGTGATCAATAGCACATCCACTTGTTGGACGTGCTGATATGACTGTTTAAGGAAACGCAGCTCAGAAATGAACTCAGACCCCATATAAGGGAGGCTTGATACCAGTTTGAGAAAAGAGCCCAGTACCGGCATTCGTTTTAGTATGCTTTTTGCGCACAAAGCCCAGGACGATTTTGGACCTTGCATTGAGCACTCTGCAACTTGGCCGCTATCGTCATCGTGCGTCGGTTTGGAAGGGAGGGAGGCTTGACTAACGGGTCCACTTATCTGGCGAATGGGGAATGCCGAGATCCCATAACGTTGTTGTGTATCTCTTGGGTTTATCGAAAAACCATAAAGCTGCGATGAGGGCCAGCGCGCCCGCATATTTTGAACCATCGCCTCTATGATGGCTTCGTCTCCCAAATTTTCATTTCCATAATGGCCAAAAATGCCGATACTAATTTCCTTTGAAGACTGTTCCACAAGTTAAATCCCTATCCGGCTTGCGCCTTTAGACGTCTTCTTTGGTATAAAAGACATTCCACTGGACTAATGCAACAGGCACCAGCGGGAAAACAAAACACCAAAGACAATAATTCCCATAAAATACAATGAGATAGCGGTATCGCCACCTTTCTCTTACAAATAATACAGGATTGCCGGAAAATCTGAAACAAAGCGATAAAGGCAGAAATACACACCACAATATCCCCGTGAATTCAACTCTACCGGTCGGCAAGCGGACGAACTGCGATAGCATTGTGGCTCCCTCATTCCGGCAAGAGGGCACACTGAGGAACTACACGCCGCTCACCCCAGGAAGAACGATACCAGATCCATGCACTTATGAAAGTAGGGCGCACTCGGATCGAGATTGCTTGCACTGCCGGATGCGGCACCCCGACTATCAATCGGGAGTTGCGATTGCAACCAGGGCCAGAGGGGCTATCGCCCCAAACAAGCCCATACACTGGCTCAGAACCGGAGGAAGAAAAAGGTGAGACCCCTGATCAGTGAAGTCATCTGAGCGCGCATGGACCAACTGCTTCGCAAGGACTGGAGCTCGGAGCAGGTCAGTGGGCGGCTGGCCAGAGAGGAAGGGATCTCAGTCGGATATGAATGGATCTATCATCATGTCTATCAGGACAAGCGCAACGATGATGACCTTTACCGCCACCTGCGATGTCAGAAGCCATGCAGGAAGAGGTATGGCCACCATCATCAGCAAGGGCAGACCAAGGGGAAAATTCCCATTGACGAGCGACCGGCTATCGTAGAGTAACGCCGGCGTATTGGCAATTGGGAGGTGGACACCGCGATCGGGAAGCCGGGAGGCAGCGTGTTGGTGGCGCTGGTGAAGCGAGTCTCTCGCCTCGGCATCGCCATGCTCTCAGCAAACAAGGCGGTGGAGGCGCTGAAATCAGCCAGTGTGAATTCCCTCCCCTGCAGCCGCTGACAGAACGCGTGCACACACTAACCTATGACAATAAAAAGGAATTTTCCTGCCATAGCGAGGTTAGCCAGGCGCTACTACAGGCACAAGGCTATTTCGCGCCCCCTACCATTCCTAGGAGCGAGAATTGAACGAGAAGAGCAATGGGCTAATAACGCCAGTACCTGCCCAAGGGCAGCGACTTCGATGTCCTCACCCAGCAGGAGGTCGACAAGATCACGAACAGAATCAACAATCGTCCCCGTAAGTGTCTGGGGTTCAAAACATCCAATCAGGTATTTTTCCGGGATCGATCCACCTGCTGCACTAGAGTTGAATCCGCGGGGATGACATTAGCGCTTTACTTTCGAGCTAACACGCTATAATTGGTGGTTAATCGTTCGCTCTTGAAGCTCAGGGCATCAAGCACAAGCCCGGAAACATTAAGGGCAGGAACAACTGTGTGGGAAACAATCTGATAAAGAAAAGCGGGACTCGCAAGAAATCCCACACATACATTAAGAGTACGAATGAAGCCTGCTATCGAATACCCCTCAGGAACGACTTCTATTGCCGAAAATGGCTCCATTAATACACTGTAGCCCTCTCTGAGAAAACGCCACCGTTCATCATGGTGCTGAGGAAACAGTGCAGGCGCACTTAAAATTAACACTCCCCCAGGCCGCAACACCCTATGCATCTCAGCTATGACCTTTGAAGGATCCGAAACGTACCCCAGTACTTGTGTGCAAAACACGATGTCAAACGTATTTTCACGAAATGGGATCTGTTCGCCGGTAGCTACAGCGTCCAATAACCCCTCAAGCTGAGGGTCTATAGCCACATATTGCTCAAGACGATTCTCAACAAGTGGACGGTAGGGTTGAATCCTGCCACCAACGTCAAGAACTCGCAGGTGCTCCCCTGAGACATCCTCCAACCAGCGGGTAAACTGCTTTTTCCTCTCATGATAGACAAGAAAATCTGGATTTGTGAGCCTAGGGTTCAGGCGCTCCAAGCCTAGTTGCGTTGCGTTTGTAGCTGTTTTCTGAACAACATCACCCGTAATTTCTGTCTTTCCATAATACTTATATCGCTCAGTAGAATTTTCTTGCCCCTTAGAAACTTCCATAGATGAAGACCTTCAATATTACCCAACAGTGGACAACCTGAAAAATGCCGAGATTGAAAGCAATCATGGGCATCTACATTACCAGGCAACTTCCTCCCCTACCAACAAGCCGGAGATTGTAAAAAATTTATAATCCTAGGCCGCTAAGAGTACTATCGTCTGCTTGTCATCGGCAACCTCTGCGTAACACCCACAGCAACTGGGTGAAAGCATGGCAAGAAGAAAGTACCTCGCTCAGAATGCTCCCGTTCCCATAGCCAATGCAATCCTACCATTCACTGGTATGCTAAAAGATATCATTTCGAGGTACACTATTGCCCCACAGAGATCCAAATCAAAGCATCTGTTACAGTTACGGCACCAGATCACCAAAAAAGCCACGAAAAACGGAAGTTACGCAATGGGAGCTTTTGCATTAATCAGGAAAGATAGCAATAACAGCCTGCCTAAACTTTCCAAGAGTATTCTCCAGCAATTTTCCAGCCAGGGATCCCCTCCCCCAATAACTGTAGATGATCCGGATTACCAGCTATATATCTACCCCAAGCTCATCACCGAATCGGAAAATCTCGTGCAGCTGCCTAATGGCGACTTTTGCGCATGCACCGGCACTCTTCTTTTTGATAGAACAACTGGTACCGCGGCATTACGAAACTTTCTCGACTCTTTTGATCCAAATAACTTCAACCTGAATGGAGTTTATGGAAGCTTTTGCATAATTCTTAGAAAAAATGCACGAACATTCCTGCTAATCGATAACCTCGGGATCTACAAGGTTTACCGCACTAATAATGACCTCATTTTAACCAGCTCATTTCTTGCCGCGGCAGCAGTAACTTACCAGAGAAACATAGAAACCCAGTCAATTTATGAATATATATTTCAAGGGGCAACATATGGAGGCCGAACGGTTTTTCACTCCATTCAACTCGTTGACAGTGGTGACCTGTATGAAATTTCCCCCCACATACGCAAGCACCGCATTCCACATAGGCTGACAAACCACCCCACGCCTCCTTCTGCTTCTGACCTTTTCGAAGAAATCATCAGCAAACTAGAAAATATCTACCAATCAATAACAGGCTGTTTCGGTAATAACATTGACACGGCCATTTCAGGAGGCTATGACTCACGGCTAACTCTAGCATTGCTTTTTAAGCAAGGCATCAAGCCAAATATCCATGTATACGGAAAAAGTAATGATGCCGACGTTAGAATTGCCAAAGCAATTGCTCATGGAGAAAGCTTTGACCTGAGCCACACGGATAAAAGCAAGTTTGAACAAATTTCCATTAGTGAATTTTCACGTATCATTGAAGAAAATTATCAGGTATTCGATGGTTACCCCAATGACGGGATCTTCAATAATGGTGCCGACCTGGCGACTCGCAGAATGCGCTGCAGCAATGGCGATCTCATGCTCAACGGCGGTGGTGGGGAAATATTTCGGAACTTTTTTTACCTACGCAACAAGTCGTACAGCATCAAACATTTTCTTTGGAGCTTTTACAGCCGATTTGATCCAAAAGTTTGTACAACCGAATTTTCTGAACAGCGATATTTCGCACAGTTAGGCAGGAAAATACGAAATACGCTGAATATAGATACCAATATTTTGTCCCGATATGATATAGAACTACTCTATCCACTATTTCGCTGTCGATACTGGATGGGGAGAAACAATAGCGTCAATAACAGGCTCGGCTATGCATTAACCCCATTCATCGAACATGAACTCATTGCGAGCGCAGTGGCCATTCCGCTAGCACAGAAAAACTATGGCCGCTTTGAAGCAAATCTAATAAATGCCATAAATCCACAGCTGGCAGCTTACCCTTCGGATTATGGCCATGATTTCTCAGGCGAACCACCGTTACTTCGAAAGCTTAAAGACCTGTCTACCATCTTGCGCCCTCCCATGCTACGGAAATACGCTTATCGCGTAAAAGCACGAAGAAACCCTTCTTGTCTACCTTACACACTTACGCCATCTTATATAGCTACTGTTATAGATAGAAATTGTCCTTATATGCGCAACTTCATCCACGTCGACCACATCCGCGACACTGAGCAATTGAACCGGATTTTCACGCTTGAATACTTGTTTCAAAAGACAAATGCGTCTTTCATGTCTTCAGAGTGACTCTCCCATACCG
Organism: Chromatiales bacterium; assembly: GCA_011053135.1. Taxonomy (GTDB): domain Bacteria; phylum Pseudomonadota; class Gammaproteobacteria; order SZUA-140; family SZUA-140; genus SZUA-76. The sequence goes on along the minus strand of DRLG01000093.1, from coordinate 2,954 downwards.
TTGAGCCAGATTATCTGTTGAGTATTGCAGAAAACCCATTTTTATTATCTATGCTTTGAGCAATTAAATTATGTGCGCCATGATTATAGAGGATTGCCCGATCTCCCGCATACACGTGTGCCACATCATCTTTCGCCTGGACTATGGAGGCCTGGAAAATGGGCTGGTCAATCTTATCAACCATCTCCCCAGGGGATATTACCAGCATTCGATCATTTGCCTGAAAGGCGCATCGGATTTCAGGGCACGCATTACTGCTCCCGATGTCATGATATATGATCTCAAGAAAAAAGATGGCAAGGACATTGGGGCCTACTTTCGCCTTTACACATTAATACGAAAACTGCGTCCCAATATCGTGCACACGCGAAACATACCCACTATTGACATGCTTCTCCCCGCCAGACTTGCTAGCCGTTGCCAATTAATTCACAGCGAACACGGCCTGGATATCAATGAGCTGGATGGACGCCACCACAAATACAATCTGCTACGAAAATCGAGCCGCTTGATCGTCGACCAGTACATCTCCATGTCACACGACCTGGCCGAATGGCTAAACCAAGAGATCGGTATACCCAGGAATAAAATATCCATAATTTATAACGGGGTGGACACCAATCACTTCAGCCCGGGGAAAGATAGAACGCCAGAATTGCCAATTGATTTCTTACCAAAAGATCACTTTGTCATTGGTACTATTGGGCGACTCGAGCCAGTCAAAGACCAAATCACCTTGGTGAAGGCATTCATACATATTTTGCAGGCCCGCCCCAAATTACGCGCTACTGTTCGCTTGATCATTGGAGGCGATGGATCGCTGAAGAAACAGATCGAATCAATGTTGGCCGAGGCAGGCGTCTCCGAACTGGCATGGCTACCAGGTTTCTATAGCGATACAGCAGCGTTGTACCGAATCTGCAGCATTTTTGCCTTACCATCAAAACGCGAGGGAATTTCCAATACGATTCTTGAAGCCATGGCCTCAGGTCTTCCCGTCGTTGCAACTAATGTTGGCGGAACGCCAGAAATCGTCACCGATGGCACCACTGGAAAATTGGTCTCCGCTAATAATCCTGCAGAGATGGCGGAAGCCATATTATGCTATATAGATGATCCAGCGCTTCGTCATCAGCATGCGCGGCAAGCCAGGCAGAGTGCAGAAGAAAAATATAGCCTCAATGCAATGATCAATGGATACCGCCGGGTTTACGAAAAGACATTGACGCCAGCTCGTTAGCCGCGTGAAACAATCTCGTCCAACAACGCCAAGTGTTGCTCGGTGGTACGTTCCCAGGTAAATTGCTCTGCAAATCGACGGGTTTCAGCACGGTCCGGATATGCCCCAAAAAGTTGCTCAACGGCATCCACCAACGCCTCTGGCGCGCGACTCTTCATGAGCACCCCCGCTTCCGGCACAGTTATCACTTCGGGCGCTCCCCACACATTCGTGGCAACAACAGGGTTTCCACAAGCCAAAGACTCCACCAGTACATTAGCGATCCCTTCTCTGCTGGAAGGGAGCAGCAATGCATCGGTAGCGCCATAAATTGTAGGCAAATCCCGCTGATCGACATGGCCAAGGAAGCGTACGCGGTCTGCAACGCCAAGAGATGCCGCTAATCGCCTCAGGTTTTGTTCCTCCTCACCATCACCGGCAATCAGCAAGTCGGTATCAGGTAAATTTACCAGGGCCTGTATTGCAATGTGATGTCCTTTCCGTTCGATAAGATGACCAGCTGTCAACAAGCTTCGCCGGGTCAAGCCTAACTTCTTACGCGCTTCCTCTCGATTGTCTGGCAAACGGAACAGCTTAAGATCAACACCATGTAGAACTACATGTACTTTTTCGCCATCTGCGCCAAGATCCAGCAATGCATCCTTCAATGCTTGGCATACGGTAGTTATGCCGCTGGCCTCATTGGCCGCCCATTGGATCATCCGTTTAGGCAAGGCATAACGTGGGATGAGGCTGATATCGTTTCCGTAGGCAGTAATAACTACCGGCTTACCGAAGAATCGCCCCAACAGTGCAGCCGCAACCCCCTCGGGGTAGAAGTAATACGCATCAATGACATCAAAATCGTAGCCACTTCGAATAAGCTTTTTGAGCGGCCTTATCATTGCTGCGGCAAGCAATAATGGTTGCAGATTCATGCCGAGTTTGGGAATCGTAGGGTAGCGTGGATAAATCACATCAATCCCATTCCGGCGGGCAGAACGTGGGATTTTCGCCCCTGTTGAATATTTTCCGAAAATACTACCTTTGAACGGGAAATAAGGAACCGGCGCTACAACTTTTATTTCCACACGCCGAGACTTCAACATGTTCGACATGCGGTGTTCGGTAAAAATACCGTGCCTTGGCTGCGCCTCATTTGGATACAAATTTGACAACGTAAGCAACTTCAGGTCCATCACATTGAATCCACGCAGCTCTAGAGAATCAGGGAACTGGCGGAATCATCCATGATTAAGGCCTGCTGATCAAGCAGGCCCAACAACCCATACATAGCTCAAACTGTTAAAAGCAAAAAGCCATCTTACAGCCTCCCCCATGACAACGCCCCTTAGCGCAATATCAACACCGCTAGCCAAGCTGGTTTATTGCCCACAGCTACACCATTGTGCGCTTGGCAACGAAACGCCAGCGGTTGGCGGTGGCCTCGGTAGGCAACAGAAGCATCAGCATCGCCCCCATCATCCACCACCCCCAGGCGCCACCACCACTGATGCTCACGCTCACCGGGCCGTCGTCCGTGTCTGCGGTAGCCACGCCCACGGGGTCAATGATCACGCCGTTGACCACACCATCCAGGTCGCCGGCGCCGCCATCGGTGAGGGTCAGGGTGACGGTGTTGCCACTGACGTTGACCGGGCCGGTGAAGGCGTCCAGGCTGTCGATGACGCCGTCGTAGCTGTACCAGTCGTCGTCGGCGGCGATGGCTTCCGGG